>JACMKV010000198.1 GCA_014379915.1 Burkholderiales bacterium | reverse complement strand
TCCACGCGCCTGGGCGTAGAGGGGATTTGGCCGCGAACCAGTCGCAGCCGTCGTTGCGCACGAAGTCGCGGTTACGGATACGTCCAATCCAATGCCAGTGCCGCAGAGCCAGCAACTGAAACCAAGGGGTGCGAAAACCCGCATCGGTGATGACAATGGGCGGCGAAACGCTCGCGGGCAGTAGCTGCGCGAGCCGCTCGACAAAGCGTCGGTGCACGCAGCGATTGGCCAAGTTGCGGCGCGCGTGCACTTCTTCGTACAAGGTCATACTACGACCCTCGACAACGACCGAGGCGCGCTCAGTGCCACTGCAGGTCGGCGCTAAAGCAAAGACCAGTCGATAACGATCAGTACCTGCGCCAAATCGCTCGCAGACAACCTTGGCAACCACCCTCCCCACAGAGCAGGAGTGGCAGCAATGCGACGGGTGGAGGGGTCGTTCATGGAATACCTTTGGGCAGAACAAGTTTTAGCTTTCCGATTCAGCAATCATGCAAATCTCCTACGTTCTGCTCGCGATCACGATAGGCGCCGGCGTCGCGGTGCAGGCCGGCCTCAACGCGCAACTGCGAAATTACGTTGGGCACCCGATGTTCGCGGCGCTGGTGAATTTCGTCGTCGGAACGCTGTGCCGTCGGATTGCTGTTCGTCCTGCGTGTGCCGTGGCCGGCGGCGTCCGCGATGAAGCCGGCACCGGTACGGTTGTGGCTGGGAGGCATGCTCGGCGCGTTTTACGTCGCTTCGGCGGCGCTGATCGCACCCAGGCTCGGCGCGGGCGTGATGTTCGCGCTGCTGATCGCGGGGGGCAGGTCGCGATGTCGCTGATCCTCGAGCATTACGGCTGGATCGGCTTTCCGAACCATCCGCTCGGCTTGTGGCGTATGGTCGGTGGTGCGCTACTTATTATGCGTGTTGTGCTCGTCGTGCGAAGTTGACCGGGAACGTTATGCGCGGAACGTGACTATGACTGAAAACATTCATTAACGTCGTGCCAGCGAGCCCAGGGATTGATCGTCGCCGTTCCATCTGGCACGCGAAGGTAAAAAATAGCACTCCGTCTAACCCGTTCAACCAAGACTTGAACGCGACGATTTGAATAGGGCCCGGTCAAGCCGCGCGCGATGCCCGTTTCCGCTCGTGGTCCACCAGATAGCGCTTTCGTATCCGTATCGTCTGCGGCGTAATTTCCACCAGCTCGTCATCCGCAATAAACTCGATCGCCGATTCCAAGGTGAGTTGAATCGGCGGCGTCAAGGTGACGGCTTCGTCGGTGCCGGATGCACGGACGTTGGTTAGCTGTTTGCCCTTGATCGGGTTCACGACGAGGTCGTTGTCGCGAGAATGGATGCCGATGACCATGCCTTCGTACAACTTGTCGCCGGGGCTGACAAACATGCGCCCGCGTTCCTGCAATTTCCACAGCGCATAGGCAACTGCGTCGCCCTGCTCGGCAGAGATCAGCACACCGTTGTGGCGGGCCGCCATATCGGCTTTCATCGGCGCGTAGCCGTCGAATACATGGCTCTTGAGGCCGGTGCCGCGCGTCATGGTCAGGAAGTCCGACTGAAAGCCGATCAGTCCGCGTGCCGGAATCCGGTAGTCGAGGCGCACGCGGCCGCGTGAGTCCGACTGCATGTCCTGCAGATCGCCGCGGCGTGCGCCAAGCGCTTCCATGACCGCGCCTTGATTCGAATCTTCGACGTCGACCGTTAGCAGTTCATACGGCTCGCATTTCACGCCGTCGATTTCCCGCACGATCACGCGCGGTTTCGAAACAGCGAGCTCATAGCCTTCACGCCGCATGTTTTCTAGCAATATGGTCAGATGCAGTTCGCCGCGGCCGGACACCAGAAAGATATCGGTGTCTTCAGTTGTCTCCAAGCGCATCGCTACATTGACCAGCAGTTCTTTTTCGAGACGTTCACGCAATTGGCGGCTGGTCACAAACTTGCCTTCGCGGCCGGCGAAAGGGGACGTGTTGACCTGGAAGTTCATCGTCAGCGTGGGCTCGTCCACCGCCGATATTGGCAACGCTTCAGGACGCGCAGGATCAGCCAGCGTCACGCCTATGCCAATGTCATCGATACCGTTGATCAGCACGATTTCGCCGGCTTGCGCTGCTTCGAGCGGCACGCGGTTCAGACCCTGAAAACCGAACGCCTGATTGACGCGCGCTTTTCTTGGCGCGCTCTTGCCATCGACCAGCAGCACGTCCTGCGGCGCTTTCAAGGTGCCGCGCGCGATGCGGCCGATGCCGATGCGGCCGACGAAGCTCGAATAATCGATCGCGCTGATTTGCAATTGCAAGGGCTCATCGGGATTACCACGCGGCGCGGGGACGTGACGCAGAATCGCATCGAACAACGGCCGCATATCGCTGCTTTCGCTCGCCAGATCGAGCTTCGCGTAGCCGAGCAACGCCGACGCATAGATCACCGGAAAATCGAGCTGCTCCTCGGTCGCGCCGAGCTTGTCGAACAATTCGAATGTGTGATCGACAACCCAGGTTGGACGCGCGCCCGGCCGGTCTACCTTGTTGACGACAACGATAGGCTTCAAGCCTTGCGCCAACGCCTTGCGCGTGACAAATCGCGTCTGCGGCATCGGCCCGTCGACCGCATCGACCAGCAGCAGCACGCCATCGACCATCGACAGCACGCGCTCGACCTCGCCGCCAAAATCGGCGTGTCCCGGTGTATCGACGATATTGATATGCGTGCCCTGGTAATCCACCGCGGTGTTCTTGGCGAGAATGGTGATGCCGCGCTCGCGTTCGAGATCGTTCGAATCCATCACCCGCTCGGCGATGTGCTGATGCGCGGCGAACGCGCCGGCCTGGTGCAGTAATTTATCGACCAGCGTGGTTTTACCGTGATCGACGTGGGCGATGATGGCGATGTTGCGAAGGGGGCGTCCCGGACTCGGTGCACGCAGCGGGGTGCGGGAAGGGGCGCCAGCAGGCGATCCCTCGGCATTTGAATTCTTGACACCGGTTGCGAGCGAGAGGGGCATGGTATTTTCAACTTAAAGGCTGCGAAGGGGCGGGATTTTAACACACGGGGGTTTCGTTACTGCCGCAACTGCGTATAATCGCGGCTCCGGCCTCCTTGGCCGGTCGCTGTCTGACCCTTCTTTCGAATAAAGCGCCGGCGCACACAAGCACACCTGCTTGCCCGCCGCCGCTTATTTCTGTTCCGGCTAATCAACGGAAACGCTGGGTGAGAGTAACAGCCCCCAGTGTGCTGCCCACACTTCGAAAGCTTTGCATGAGGCGCGCTGCATAAGCGCAATGGCGCGGGCTGATATCCGGTTATTCGCTGGAATCATTTTGCCCGGACGCGAACGTCTTATCGAAGCGACCCTGTATTGGCGGCGCGATTATTTCGTGCGTTTCGAGGGATTCTATGTCATTTGAAAATCTGAATTTACATCCGCTGATCGTCAAAGCGATTGCCGACAGCGGCTACACCGAACCGACTCCGATCCAGGCCGCCGCTATTCCGGAATTGCTGGCCGGGTCCGATGTCATGGCCTCAGCGCAAACCGGCAGCGGCAAAACCGCAGCCTTCATTCTGCCCGCGCTGCAGCGCCTCACGGAACCATCGGCGCTGAAGACGCGCGGCCCTCGCATTCTGGTGTTGACGCCGACGCGCGAACTCGCGCTGCAAGTCACTGCCGCTGCCGACAAATACGGCAAGCACATGCAGCGGCTGCGCACCGTGAGCATCCTCGGCGGCATGCCTTACCCGCTGCAAAATAAACTGCTGTCGCAGCCGATCGACATTCTGGTCGCGACGCCGGGGCGTTTGATCGATCATATCGATCGCGGCCGGATCGACTTTTCGCGCCTTGAAATGCTGGTGCTCGACGAAGCCGATCGCATGCTCGACATGGGCTTCATCGAAGACGTCGAAAAAATTGCCGCGGCGACGCCGGCTTCGCGCCAGACGCTGCTGTTTTCGGCAACGCTCGAAGGCAGTATCGCCAAGCTTGCCAAGCGTCTGCTCAAAACTCCGAAGCTGATTCAGATCGCCGAGCCAAGGGCGCGCCAGGAACATATCGAACAGCGCGTCCATCATGTCGACGATCTCGCGCACAAAAAGCGTTTGCTCAATCATCTGCTGCGCGACACCGAAGTGAATCAGGCGATCGTGTTCATCGCGACCAAGCGCGACGCCGACAGCCTTGCCGATGAGCTGCATGCGCAAGGGCACAGCGCGTCCGCATTGCATGGCGATATGGGGCAGCGCGACCGCATTCGCACCCTGACGCGGCTACGCACCGGTCAGCTGCGCGTGCTGGTTGCAACCGACGTTGCCGCGCGCGGCATCGACGTGCTCGGCATCACGCACGTGATCAACTACGATTTGCCGAAGATCGCCGAGGATTACGTGCATCGCATCGGTCGCACCGGCCGCGCCGGCGCAACCGGAATCGCCATCTCTTTTGCCGGCGGCAAGGACACAGTGCAGTTGCGCAAGATCGAGCGCTTCACGGGCAAAAGCATAACAGCGCACGTCGTCGCCGGCTTCGAGCCATCGCGCACGCGACACGCTCCGAAAATCACCTACAAGAGCGGCAGTGGCAGCGGAGGCAGCGTCGGCAACAATTATGCGAACGATGCTCCGCGTCGCAGCGCGCCGTCAGGCAACCGAGTTTTCAAGGACGATGCCAGACCGGCCTCGCGACCCTACGCGCGCGATGGTGTGAAGACGCGCTCATGGAGCGATGGTCCGGAAAGAAGCACGCGATCGGCGGCGCCGAGCGGCAGATCGGGACGGCCGCAAGCCGGACGTTCGACCGGTTCGGGTCGGCCGAGTCGTTTCACATCCTGATCCGAATACAGGTCGAACTCGCGGCAAACCGGCCCGCCTTATCATGAGCGGCGCCTTGCTTTAATCTTCTCGGTGAACTCTGTGCCCTCTGTGGCTTGAGAGATTTGAAAGAGCGAAAGCCCGCCACAGAGAACACAGAGAAAACTCATAGTCGGTAACTTGGGTCGGTTTTTTGCGTCCCGCGTCGCCGTTCCCGGCAACGCTTATGCCGCGGAATATCCCGATCCTATTATTCGCTGGCCGATCTTGCCCGCCTGATTCTGTTGTTCGCTGCGCGATGCTGCTAGCCAATCCTGTTATCGCTAGGCGATCCTGCGCAGGATCGCCAGCGGCGGCGCGTTCAATGCAACGCGGGTTCCGAGCATGCCCAGCAGTAGCACGCCTGCCGCGCCGCACACCATGCCGATAGCCCAGACCTCGGGACTTCCCGAGTAAGGCAGATGCAGCACGCGATCGGCGACCACAAACGCTAAAACGCTCGCCCCCGCGGCTGCGAGCAAACCGGCCAGCGCACCGATCGCCACGAACTCGGCAGCCTGCGCCTTCGCAAGTTGACGCCGGCTCGCACCCAGCGCGCGCATGATTGCGGCTTCGAATACGCGCTCGTCCTGCGTCGATGCGAGTGCCGCAAACAACACGACGAGACCGGATGCGAGCGTGAACAGAAACACGAACTCGACCGCGCTGACCACCTGATCCATGATTTTTTGCACTTGCGTGACGACCGCGGCGACATCGATGACAAGCATGTTCGGAAACGACTTGACGAGATCGTTCAGCACGCCGGCGCGTTCCGGGGGCAAGTGAAAGCTGGTGACATAGCTGGCTGGATAATCATCTAGCACACCGGGTGCTGCGAGTACAAAAAAATTGACGCGGAACGAATCCCAATCGACCTTGCGCAGGCTGGCGACTTTGGCCTTCAAGGTCTGGCCGGCGATATCGTAAGTCAGCGTATCGCCGAGCTTGATACTCAGCGTTTCGGCGATACCCTCCTCGACCGATAGCAACGCTTCCTGCTCGTCTTCGAGTTCGTCCCACCAGCGGCCCGCGATCAGCCGATTGTCGTCCCCCAGTTCCTGCCCCCACGACAAATTGAATTCGCGGTCGACCAGGCGCTTCGCCCTGTCGTCGGCATAGTCTTCGGGCGAAGCCTTGTTGCCGTTGATTGCGGTCAAACGGCCGCGCACCATGGGATGAAACTGCGGCGGCGAAATCTGCTTTGCCGCAAAGAATTCCGCGAGCGTCTGCAATTGATCGGGCTGGATGTTGATCACGAAGCGATTCGGCGCGTCAGGCGGCAAACTGCCTTTCCAGGCATTCAGCAGATCGCCACGAATCAAAGTCAGCACCAGCAGGGCCATGATGCCAAGCGCCAGCGCGACGATCTGGATCACGCTGCCGAGAGCGCGGCGGCGCAGATTGGCGATGCCGTAGCGCCAACTGATTCCGCCGCTGTTTGCACCGCGCAGCAGTTTCAGCAGCAGCCAGACCAGCGCGCCGGACGCGACCAGCGCGGCGCTGAAGCCGGCGAGCATATACAAGCCGAGCGTCAGATCGTAGGCTTTCCATAGAATCAGCGCGCTGATCGCGCCGAAGCCCAGGAGGTAACCGAGCACGCCGACGCCGCCCGGTGCGCCGAGCTCGCGGCGCATCACGCGCAGCGTCGGCACTTTGCCGAGCATTACCAGCGGCGGCAAGGCAAACCCGAGCAGCAACAACAAACCAGCGGCAAAACCATGCAGCGCGGGTAACAACGAAGCCTGCGGCAAGTCGGCTGCCACAAACGAGCCGAGAAAATTGGCGAGCACGTACTGCGCGCCGTAACCGATTACGCAGCCGACCATGCTGGCGACGATGCCGAGGATGACAAATTGCTGGACGTAGAGCTGTAGAATGCGACCCTGACTCGCGCCCAGACAGCGCATGATCGCGCAGCCGTCGAGATGGCGCTGAAGAAAGCGTCGTGCCGCAAGCGCGACCGCTGCCGCCGCCAATATCACGGCGACCAGCGAAGCCAAGCCAAGAAAAGAGCCCGCGCGTTCCAACGCCGAGCGTATTTCGGGACGCGCATCGCGGATGCTTTCGATACGTTGACCCAGGCCTATGCGCGCGGCCGCCCATTCGCGGTAGTCCTCGACCGCGGACACCTCGCCGGCGACCAGCAGTTGGTAGCGAATGCGACTGCCCGGCTGGATCAGGCCTGTCGCCGCCAGATCGGCGTAGTTCAATACCAGCCGCGGCGCGAGATTCAGAAATCCGACTGCCGCATCGGGCTCCTGCAACAGGACGGCGGCGACATTCAGGCGAGCCTGGCCGACCTTGATGGCATCGCCGACCTCGAGATGCAAGCGATTGTAGAGCTTGTCGTCGACCCACGCCGTCCCCGGGGCCGGAATGGCTTCAGCGTTATGGCCTTCGGCAAACGGGGTGTCGGCGATTCTGAGTTGGCCGCGTAGCGGATAACCCGGCGTGACGGCGCGAATTTGGCTCAACAGCGCCTCTTCGCTTTGTACGCTCCTGTCGACGCTTTCCCCGGGCGCGGACGCCCCCTCCCCCTTCCGGGGGGTGGGCTGGGGTGGGGGAGCATCCAGTTGCGAAGCCGTTCTATCGACTCGCGTCACCATACTCGGGAAGCGCGCCGTGCGCGCAACCGACAGGCCGGCACCGCGCGCGCGCGCCTCGTACTCTTCCGGCCAATAGCGATCGGAAACCAGCAGCAGATCGCCGCCGAGCAACTGATTGGCTTGTCGACTCAGCGCGCGTTCGACGCGGTCGGCGAAAAAACCGACGGTCGTCACGCTGGCGACTGCAATAACCAGCGCCAGCGCGAGTAAATGCAATTCGCCGGCGCGCGCATCGCGCATCAGCATGCGCCACGACAACTTGCCAGCCGATATCGCGTTCAAGCGTGCGCCTGCTGTAAAACCGCTCCGCTGATCAGCCGCCCGGCCGCCAGCCGCAAGCGGCGGCTGCAGCGCTGGGCAAGCGCTTCATCATGGGTCACCAGCACAAGCGTCGTCTGGTTTTCGCGATTCAGTTTGAACATCAGGTCGATGATCTCGGCGCCGGTCGCGGCATCGAGGTTTCCGGTCGGCTCGTCAGCGAACACGATTTTTGGCTTCCCGGCAAATGCGCGCGCGATGGCGACACGCTGCTGCTCGCCGCCCGACAATTGTTTTGGATAATGGCCAAGCCGCTCGCCGAGTCCCACGCGCCCGAGCAGCGCACGCGCCGCGTCATCCGGCTTTGGGTGCGCCGCGAGTTCGAGCGGCAACATCACGTTTTCGAGCGCGGTCAATGCCGGCAACAATTGAAATGACTGGAACACGAAACCCGCCATTTGCCCGCGCAAGGCGGCGCGGCCGTCCTCGTCGAGCGCAAACAAGTCACGGCCGCCGAGCACGACTTTTCCATCGCTCGGCGTATCGAGCCCGGCGAGCAGCCCGAGCAGGGTCGACTTCCCCGAACCCGAGACGCCGAGAATCGCGACCGCGTCGCCTGCCTCGATGTCGAAACTTACGTCGTCGAGAATGGTCAGGGCAGTAGCGTCAGCGCCGACTTTCTTCGACAGGCGGATGGCCTGCACGATCGGGACGGCAGCGGTATTTATGGGATTTACGGGACCAATAGAATCTATGGAATCGATTTTCAAGCGTGTCCTTATCGTGATCTTGCTTGCGCTCATGCCGCTGGGCTCCGCAAGGCTCGCTTTTGCCGCGCCGTCGCCCGCATCGACCATACTGGTGTTCGGCGACAGCCTTTCTGCCGGCTACGGCATTGGGCTCGAGCAAAGCTGGGTAAATCTGCTGCGGCAACGGCTGCAGCGCGAAGGTTACGATTACAAAGTTGCGAATGCGAGCATCAGCGGCGAAACCACGCTCGGCGGCAAAAACCGCATTGGCGCGGCGCTGAAAACCCATCACCCGCAAATCGTGATTGTCGAACTCGGTGCAAACGACGGCTTGAGCGGGTCATCGATAAAATCGATGCGCAACAATCTCGATGCGATCATCGACCAAGCAAAAAATGCCGGCGCTCGCGTTTTGCTGGTCGGCATCAAGCTGCCCCCGAATTACGGCATGGATTACATCCAGAAGTTCCAGGATGTGTACCTTGCGCTCGCACGCGAAAACAAGACAGCGCTTACGCCATTCATGTTCGAGGGCTTTGCCGAAAAGAGCGAGTTCTTCCTCCCCGATTCAGTGCATCCGAACGAACGCGCGCAAGCGGCGATACTGGATAATATCTGGAAGCCGCTCGCGCCGTTGCTGAAGCCTTAGCCCGGGCACGCGTATAATTGAAGCCGACAACAAGATCAGGGCAGAACGAAATGAACGATGAATCGAACAATCAGCTGTTACCGAGCTACGAAGTTGAATTCATCCCGGCGGAGCGCAGGCTGAATGACCGGCGCAGTCCCCATGCTTCGAGCAGCTTCACGGGACCGGAACGGCGCGTCGGATCGCGTGGCGACCGCCGCGCCTTCGACGTCGAGCAAGGGCATTCGAAAACGCTTCCGAACTCCAAGTAAGCAATTCGACCGCGGCCCGTCTAACATCGATTTTCTCGCTCGTTACGCATCGCGGCGATTTTCAGCAGCGCTCGCCGTCCTTTCCGCGGAACTAATGTTCGCGGAAGTTGTAGCGATTCATCAGGTCGTACAACGTTGGTCGGCTTATCCCCAGCAACTCGGCCGCTTTGGCGATATTCCCAGCGGTGCGACTCAAGGCTTGCGTCAACGCCTTGCGTTCGGCCACTTCGCGCACCTGGCGCAAATTCATCGGCTCGGGCTCGCGCAGTTCGATCGGCAAACCGAGGTCGGCGACGCCGATTTGCGGGCCATCGGCCATGATCACCGCGCGTTTGATGCAGTTTTCCATCTCGCGCACATTGCCCGGCCAGTGATAGCTCTCGATCGCGTTTAATGCGTCTTCCTTGAAGCCCAGCACGGCGCGGTTATTGTTTGCGCTGAAACGATTGCGGTAGGTATGTGCGAGCAGCGTTGCGTCGCCCTGGCGGTCGCGCAGCGGCGGTATCGTGATGACGATTTCGCTCAGACGATAAAACAGGTCTTCACGAAAGCGGCTGACCTTGATCAATTCGCGCAAGTTCTGGTGCGTCGCGCAGACGACGCGGACATCGACCGGAATTTCTTCGCGCCCGCCGATGCGCTCGATCACGCGCTCCTGCAAAAAACGCAGGAGCTTGGCTTGCAGCGGCATGGGCAAATCGCCGATTTCGTCGAGGAACAGCGTGCCGCCATCGGCGAATTCGATCTTGCCGCGCGTCTGCCGGGCAGCGCCGGTAAATGCGCCCTTCTCGTAGCCAAACAGCTCGGATTCGAGCAGATTCTCCGGGATCGCCGCGCAGTTGATGGCAAGAAAGCGCTTGCTTGCGCGCGGACTCAGCTGGTGCAGAGCGCGCGTCAGCAGCTCCTTGCCCGTGCCCGACTCGCCTAGAACCATGACGGTTGCATCACTCGGCGCGACCTTTTCGATATCGCGGCAGGCTTTCAGCATGCCAGGGTCGCGTGAGATGATGCCGGCGAGGGGAGAATCGGCGGTACGCGATTGCAGCTGCCGATTCTCCTGCTGCAGCGCGTGCAGCCTAAAGGCGCGATTGACGACCAGGGTCAGCACTTCGGCCTCGATCGGCTTTTGATAAAAATCGTAAGCGCCCATGCCGACCGCTTTTACCGCGTGCGCGCGCTCCTGGTTGCCGGTGACGACGATAATCTTGGTGTCGGGCGCAAGCTCAAGCACCTGCTGGAGTGTCGCAAAACCCTCCGACGCCCCGGCGGCATCGGGCGGCAGACCAAGGTCGAGCGTCATGACCGCGGGCTGGTGGCGGCGAATTTGCGCGAGCGCCGAATCGCGATCGTCGGCGATCAGCACGTTGTAACTGTCGAGGCTCCAGCGCATCTGTTTTTGCAGTCCCGCATCGTCCTCGACGATCAGCAACGCCGGTTTGCGGCCGCTCATCGAACGCTCCTGACTTGTGCCATGACGCGCTCTGGACTGGCTTGCGCAATGTCTTTCTGCGCGTGGTTCGATTCATCCGGCGGCGTTATGTGCAGCGGCAACAGCACTCGAAAAGTAGAGCCCTTGCCAGGAATGCTGTCGACTTCAATGCGGCCGCCCCATTCCCGCACGTATTCGTACGCCTCGTAGGCGCCCAAGCCCATGCCCAGCCCAACCGCTTTGGCCGATTCGAACGGTTTGAACAATCGCGTGCGAATGAACTGCTCGCTCATCCCGCAGCCGGTATCGCTGATTTCGATGATTGCAAGATCGTTGTCTGCATAAGCGCGCGCCTTGACAGCGCCCGCTTCCGGCGTGGCTTCGATCGCGTTCTGAATGAGGTGGCCGATGACCCGCTGCAGACGCTCGGATGCGGCAATGACGACTAGTCCTTCGGGCGCACCGGTCAGGATCGGCGCTGGTCGGATGCCGGCCTTGCCGGCAATGACGCACGCCAGCGTGGCATCAAGCGCGATCGGTCCCGGCCGCTCGGCGCTCTGTCCGCGTCGCAACTCCAGCAGCAATCGCTTCATCTTGCCGACCGAGTTTTCGACCGTGGTTATCACGTCTTCGCGGAATTCCGGCTTGTCGCTGTGCTTGCCGGTGTTGGTCAGCAGCAGCGACAACTGCCCAACGAGATTTTTCAAATCGTGCACGACGAAAGCCGACATGCGGTTGAACGACTCGAACTGACGCGCAACCAGCAGCGCCTTCGCCGCTTCGAGTTGCGCCAGATAGCTGGCGGCTTGCTGCCCGGCAGTCTTCAGGAGATCAGCGACTTCCCAGTTCACATCGATCTTGCCCATCGGTTCGGCGAGCACGACGAAGCCGAGCAGGCGTTCGTGCAGAATCAGCGGCACAACTAGCTGGGCGCGCGGCAAATCACGCAGCCAGTCCGGCAGCTTGCCGAGCCGCGCGTAGATTTCCGGCTGGGCCCGATATTCCTGCAAATTGATCACCCATTGCTCGCTTTCCAGATAGCGGCAGAATGGACCATCCAGCGCCTCGCTCGCTGCGCACGGCATATTCCAGTTCGCTGTGCATTCGCACTTGCCGTTTTCCTGCAGCAGCCAAAGCGCGCCGGCATGGCTGTCGACAAGCTCCGCGATCGCCTGGATTGAACGCTCGTGCAGCTTGACGCCCGGTTCACCGGCCGACAGCATGCGCGTGAAATGCAGCCATTCTTCGCGATAATCGTAGCGATAATTGAAAAAATGCTTGCTCAGAAAAACTTTTAGCCGCGCGCGCAAGGTTCCCGAAAACAGTGCAAGCAGCAGCAACAGCATCGCGCCGAACATGAAGGTGACTTGCAGGGCAGCGCCCCAACTGCCGCCGAAATAGCGGATGTAATAGCCGACGGCCGCCATCACCAGCAGGTAAACGCCGGCGCCGAACAGGGTTGCCGAGTGAAACAGAATGCGATGCGATACTGCGAAATCTAGCGACCAGCGCGGGCTGCGCGCTGCCGAAATGGCGATCAGCGGAACGATCATCGCGTTGATTGGACCGCGTGCATTCCACAGGTCAGTGTCGAGCCGACGGAACAGCATCACATCCGAGTACAAATAAAAATCGAACGCGAACATGCCGCCGACGCCGAGGCATAAATAGCGTATGCCGGCACGTTGTCCAGGTTGCGTGTTACGGTAAATCTGCTCGACCAGCACGACGCCGATCACTGCGAGCAGCACACGCGCGCCGATTGAGAAATCACCGTCGAACGCGATCTGCGGCACGAAAGCCGATGCCAGCAACACCGCGCAAAACACGGCGATGATGGTGGCGAGGGCTTTCAGCCGTTTCGGGAAATGGCCAGAGACGTGCGTAGCGAGTCCAAGCAGCAGAAACAGAAACGCGAACCACGAGGCGCTGCGCAGCGCTTCGAGCGCAGAGTGGGCGGCGCCGGGGGCGAGCGCGCGATACGAGATCAGTGCCGCCCACGCCGACGAAATCAGGCAAACCACCGTCAGTACAATGCCGTGCGCGCGACCACGCCAACTCGTCGCCAGCAATAGCGCGAGCAGCACAAAGGCGACGCTGGTTATGGCGTGGCCGGCAGACCCGATCGCGCTCATCATCTCGCGCTGGGTGAGGCAATAAGCGCGAACAGATAGTCTACGACGCGCATATCCTTTTGTACGAGCACGTCTTTCTCCCTGGCAGGACTCATCAAACCCATCGACCGTAGCAACACACATGCCATTCGATCGTGGTCAGGAATAGGCGCGTGCTGCCGCCCCACATGCAATCTCAAAGCGAAACGCGTCACTTTGTGCGGGTTTACGCTTCGGCAGTTTGTCAAAGATCACGAGGACATCAACACTTCTTCGCGCAAAGCAGATCGCGAAACCTTTTTGCGAACGGATACCATTGACGAAGCCGTGATGGATGCGGCGCGGTGCGATCCAAAACTTTTCAGTCGGTTCTCCGGCCGAGTTTGCAAAATCAAAGCTTGCAGGACTTCTTGTAGAGCGTCCACGCCGCGCTTTCCGCTTTTGTTTTGATCCCCCGTATCATGGTCCCACCCGAATCCGCTGCAGCAACAGTTGATCGATGCGCTCGAACGCATGGTCGAGGGCAAGCCGCTGCCATGGGACGAAATCGCGGCACTGATCAGGGTATTGCGCTTCGATCAGGTTATTCTGGAAGTGCGTGGCCGCAAGCTCTCGGAAGCGCAGCGGACGCTCGAGGAATTCAAAAAGCGCTGCGCCGAATTGTATGAACAGGCGCCGGTTGCGTACGTAACGCTCGACGAGACCGGACGAATCTGCGGGCTGAATTCCGCGGCGGCACTGATTGGGACTGCCGGCGCGCAAGCTTTGCGACAGCCTTTTCCCGGCACGTCTGGTTTCGGGCGAGGCAGACCGGTTTTATCAAAATCTGCGCTTATGCCGACGGCAGCGCGCGCCGCTCGCAAGCGAGTTCACGCTCCGCATCGATAACGCGGCGCGCCCGATACACTCCTCGGCGCGCCGGTCATCAGCGCCAGTGGCGAATGGTTGTGCCGGGCCGCTTTGATAGACGTCCCGCCGCTTCGCGCCGCTGAACAGCAGCTGCAGCGATGTGAAGCGCGGCTGCGGATCTTACTGTCTCGCCCTCCTGAATCTTTGGATGAATATGACGGCAGCAATCTCGCCAGCGAACTGCACGACCAGCTCGGCCCTGCGCTTGCCGGGCTCGATTCGGGTATCGCCTGGCTCTCCGAAAAGCTGGGCAACTTGCCGCCCGATGTGCGCGGCAAGCTTGAGGAAATGGCGCGTGTCGTCACCGATTCGGCAGACCTGGTGCGCCGTGTTGGCGAGCGCCTGCGTTCGGTGCGGGCCCGGTGGATTGGCGGCGACATCAACCGCTATGCGGCGCAGTTCCAGAATCGGCACGATATCGTCTGTACGCTCGATCTCGATCTCGAAGGCATTGCGCCCGATATCGAAGCCGCGAACGTGCTGATTCACATCCTTCAGGAAGCGTTGACTAATGTTGCACGCCACGCAGGCGCGGCGCAGGTTATGGTGCGCTGCCGGCGCGATGACGAAATGTTTATTCTGGCGGTCGAAGATGACGGACACGGCTTCGATGAGGAAAAACTACGCGAGCGCGGATCGCTTGTGCTGCGCAATATCCTGCAGCGCGCGCAAAGCATTGGCGGCAGCGTTCGCATCAAGAGCCGGCGCGGCGCGGGCAGCACGATAACGGGTCAACATTCCGCTCGGCCGCGTCGCCGAACCCCCGCTCGATGACAAGGATTACTCAGTAGTCGATAATTAAGGCGACAATTGTGGAATTTTCTGTACGAATGATGATCGAAGCTGGTATGAAACGAGACGGACGGACATTCGATCATCAGACGCTGGAAGCGATTCGGCTGATGGCTATCGAACGGGTGCGCGAAGGCGAAGCGCCAGACGACGTCATCGCCGCGTATGGATTCAACCGGACAACGATCTATAAGTGGATCAAAGCGGCG
>JACMKV010000197.1 GCA_014379915.1 Burkholderiales bacterium | reverse complement strand
GGCGCGCTCCCCGCAAACGGCCGACCTCGTCAATACCGTGTCCGCGCGCCCCGCCGACACGTTAGCCGCAGACCCGCTTGCGGGAGGCGGGGCCAGGGCGCGCTCCCCGCGAACGGCCGACCTCGTCGGTAACGTGTCCGCGCGCCGGTAGGGGGTAAGCGCGGAAACGACGCGCGATGCAGCGTTTTCCCCACCCACCCTCCCCAGCAAGTGGGGAAGGGAGCACCTGGAGTGCGTTGCCCTTCGACAAGGACGCCAATCCGCGTCGCCCGGGTTTCCGATAAAATCAGCTTCAGCCTCAACTCGCATCGCTGAAGTCCGATCTGCCATGCCCACCCAGCTTGCCGAACTGCCGTATCGCGAAGACAGCGCCGCCTCGTTCGAGGCGATCGCCGACCTGCCGTGGGCGGTTTTTCTGGACAGCGGCGCGCATAATCTCGGCCAATCGCGCTATGACATTCTTGCCGCCGAGCCGTACCTGACGATGACGACGCGCGGCAAGCTGACCGAGATTCGCGGCGCTGTCGAAAATCGCCTGTCACCCGATGATCCATTCGATTTGCTGCGCGCGTATTTGCGGCCGGCGGCGAGGCAGGGCGGGGAGGCGGCGACCGGCATGGCCGGCAGGCACCATGCTGCAACACGTGCCGAGCCGCCGTTCACGGGCGGCGCCATCGGTTATTTCGGTTATGACCTTGGCCGGCGGCTCGAACGTCTACCGGCGATCGCCGAGGATGCCGAAAAGCTTCCCGAAATGGCCATTGGTTTCTACGACTGGGCGCTTGTAGTCGATCATCTCGAGCGGCGGACCTGGCTCGCCGCAAATGACCGCGATCCGGCGACCGCGCAACGCTGGCCGAACCTGCTCGCGCGCTTCGAAGCGCCGGTTGCCGAACGCTTCCGTGCGCCATTCCGGATCACGGCTGCCCTGGCGTCGAATATGACGCGCGCGGCCTACGATCGCGCATTCCATCGCATCCAGGATTACATTCGCGCCGGCGACTGCTATCAGGTCAATCTCGCCCAGCGCTTTGCCGCGCCGGCGACCGGCGACCCGTGGCTCGCTTACCAGGCGCTGCGCATCATCAATCCGGCACCGTTCGCCGCTTACCTGAATACGCCGGGCGCGCAGATTCTGTGCGCCTCGCCCGAGCGCTTTCTGAAAGTCGACGGTAACGGGCACGTCGAGACCAAGCCGATTAAAGGTACGCGTCCGCGCGCCGGCCATCCGCGTCTCGATGCGGCACTCGGCGCAGCGCTGCAGGAAAGCGAAAAGGACCGCGCGGAAAACCTGATGATCGTCGACTTGCTGCGCAACGATTTGTCGAAAAACTGCGCGCTCGGTTCGGTTCGCGTGCCGAAATTGTTCGCCATTGAAAGTTTTGCCACTGTGCATCATCTGGTCAGCACCGTCGTCGGCGAGCTTGCGCCGGGCAAGGACGCGATCGCGCTGCTGCGGGGCTGCTTCCCAGGCGGCTCGATCACGGGTGCGCCAAAATTGCGCGCCATGGAAATTATCGAACAACTGGAGCCCAATCGGCGCGGCATCTATTGCGGGGCGATCGGCTACATCGGGTTCGATGGCGGGATGGACACCAACATCGCGATTCGCACACTGGTTTATTCCGTGGCAACCGGCGGCGCCATTCGCTTCTGGGCGGGAGGCGGCATCGTTGCCGATTCGCGCGTTGACGACGAATATCAGGAAACCCTCGACAAGGGCGCTGCTATGCTGCGCCTGCTGCAGCAAAGCGCGATGAGCGGTGTCGGATAAGGCAGAATCGGCGATCACGCCGGGCTCGACTGCCGCAAGCGGACTATGGGTGATCAAGCTGGGCGGCAGCCTCGCGCGGTCGCGGCATCTGACACGATGGCTGCAGGCGATCGCGCAAGAGGGCGCCGGACGCGCGATCATTGTCCCGGGCGGCGGCCGCTTTGCCGACGAGGTGCGCAATGCGCAGCGGCTATGGCGGTTCGACGACGCCGTCGCTCACCGCATGGCGCTCATGGCGATGCAGCAGTTCGGACTGATGCTGTGCGGCCTGAATGCGGGACTGGCAAGCGCCCAAAGCGTAGTCGAAATGCACGCGGCATTGCGATACGGCAAAGCAGTGGTCTGGTTACCGCTGCAAATGACCGATGCGGCGGGCGATATTCCGATGAACTGGGACGTCACGTCGGATAGCCTCGCCGCCTGGTTGGCTAGCCGGGTAAACGCACGTTCTCTCGCGCTCGTGAAATTCTGCCGTCCGAATCAGTTCGCGCCGGAGATCGGCGAGGGTGCGGCTGTACAAGCGCTGAGCGAGGCCGGGATCGTCGATCCGGCTTTTCCGGCTTTCATGCCTGCCGGCGTCGTGTTACATCTGTTTGCCGCCGACCAGCACGCGCAACTGGGGGGGTGCATGAATGCCGCAGAATCGCTGCCGTAACCTTTGCGTGCCCGGTGGGGCCGATGTGTTCGACAGGCGGGGCAAGGTCATGGGCGCCAGGGAGCGCAGCCGCTCGATCCGTTCCTCGCTGATGTACGTCGCGCTCGTGACCGGACAATGCTCTGGGCGATGTGGAAGACCTCCGGCGGCCCAACGTGATTGGGCAGCCGGAGAGTGGCTCGCTTCGCGCCGCGGCTCGATCGGGCGTATTATAGAACTCCCGCGGTTTCCCGAAGAATCGTCGGTGGTTAAGCCGCAGTCCGCCATCCATGCCCGCAGAAAATGCCTACCTTGTTCGAAACGTTCAGCGCCAGCGCAAATGCAATTCCAGGAATCCTGCAGGAGCTGACTGCGGCCTATTCGAACAAGCCGGATCGCTGGGCCGAAATTCAGCATCGCTACCAAAGCATGCAATCGCAGTTATGGGCTGGCTTCGCCCGCGCCTCCGTGGATGGAAAGCCATGCGCGATCGTTGCGCCGCAGGCGGACGACAAGCGATTTCGAGATCCGGCCTGGAATGCGTTGCCATTTTTCGATTTTATGAAGCAGTCGTATCTGCTGGCCGCGAACGGGTTTAATGAACTGATCGAATCGGCCGAACTCGATCCGATCCGGAAAAAGCAGGTGGCATTCCACGCCCAGCAATATCTCGACGCCGTCGCGCCCAGTAATTTTCTCGCGACCAATCCAGAAGCCTTGCAGTTGGCGCTTGAAACCAGGGGCGAAAGCATCGCGCGCGGCATGGAGAATTTATCGCAAGACACGGAACGCGGCCGCATTTCAATGTCGGACGAAAGCGGTTTCGAGGTCGGTAAAAACCTTGCGATCACACCCGGCGCGGTGATTTTCGAGAACGACTACCTGCAGCTGATTCAATATGCACCGCTGACCACGCAGGTTTACAAGCGGCCGCTGTTGATCGTTCCGCCCTTCATCAATAAGTATTACATCCTCGATTTGCAGCCCGAAAATTCCTTCGTGCGTTACGCGCTTGAGTGCGGCTATCAGGTCTTTATCATTTCGTGGCGCAACACGCCTCCCGAAATGGGCGGGGCGACCTGGGACGACTATATCGAGCACGGGGTCTTCAAGGCAATGGCGGTGGCGCGAGCGATTGCCGGCGCTGACAAGTTAAACGTGCTCGGCTTTTGCATAGGCGGAACTTTGGTCTCTACCGCACTTGCCGTGCAGCGCGCAAAAAAACGCAATCCGGCGTCGAGCTTGACCTTGCTGACGACCATGCTCGATTTTGCCGACACCGGCGCCATCAGTGTCTACGTCGATGACGACTACGTCGAACAATGCGCGCTCAAATACGCTTCCGGCGGCGTCATGTCGGGCGCCGATCTGGCCTCGAGCTTTGCGAGCCTGCGCGCCAATGAGCTGACCTGGTATTTCGTGGTCAACAATTACCTGAAAGGCCAGACGCCGCGCGCCTTCGATCTGCTTCACTGGAACGCCGATAGCGCGAACCTGCCGGGCGCGCTTTACGCGTACTACATACGGAACATGTACCGCGAGAACAATCTCAAAGAAGCCGGCAAGCTGACGATGTGCAAGGTAGCGATCGATCTGGGCAAGGTCGACATGCCGGCCTATCTGCTGGCATCGCGCGAAGACCACATCGTGCCCTGGCAGTCAGCCTACGCGAGCACGCGCCTGCTGTCGGGCGAGATTGAGTTCGTGCTCGCGGCGAGCGGCCATATCGCGGGCGTGATCAATCCAGCGTCCAAAGGGAAACGCAATTTTTGGAAGAACAATAATGTGCCCGCCGATCCGGAAGCGTGGATGGGCGCAGCGGAGTCGGTTGCAGGAAGCTGGTGGGGGCACTGGAGCGAATGGCTCGCCGGGCACGCCGGGAAAAAAATCGCGGCGCCCGGCGAACTCGGCGGCAAGGGTTATTCTCCGATCGAGGCGGCGCCTGGCCGCTACGTGAAGGCGTTAGCCTGATTCGGCTTTTTCCTGATGCGGGCGTTATCCTGATTCACGAGTTGTACCTTGGTTAAACACACAAGAGGAGCGGGCATGGCAAACAAAATTGCAGTGGTCACAGGCGGCATGGGCGGACTCGGTGAATCGATTTGCACCAAAATGTCCGACCAGGGATATACGGTCGTCGCGACCTACTCGTCGAACAACGAAAAGGCCAACAAATGGTCGAGCGACATGAAGGAGCGCGGGTACAACTTTTACACGTCGCAGGTCGATGTTTCCGATTTCGATTCGTGCAACAATCTGGTCAAGCAGATCGAGTCGGATGTCGGTCCGATCGACATCCTGGTCAACAACGCGGGCATCACGCGCGACATGACGTTCAAGAAGATGACCAAGGTCGATTGGGATGCGGTCATCAGCACGAATCTCGACAGCATCTTCAACATGACCAAACCGGTCGTCGATCGCATGGTCGATCGCGGCTGGGGCCGCATCATCAATGTATCGTCGGTCAACGGCCAGAAAGGCGCATTCGGCCAGACCAATTACGCGGCGGCCAAGGCCGGCATGCACGGCTTCACGAAAGCGCTGGCGCTCGAAGTCGCCCGAAAAGGCGTAACCGTGAACACGATTTCGCCGGGCTACATCGGCACCAAGATGGTCATGGCGATTCCCGAAGACATCCTGAAAACCAAGATCATTCCGCAAATTCCGGTCGGCCGTTTGGGCAAGCCCGAAGAGATCGCCGGCCTGATTATTTACCTGGCGTCGGACGAAGCAGCGTTCATCACCGGTGCGAACATTTCGATCAATGGCGGCCAGCATATGTATTGATTGTTTTCCTCGTTTACCATCCGCCGCCCATCTGCCGCCGATACAGGGCGGTAGATGGGTCGAGGCGATACGAGAGGAGGCGTGACGAGAACGATTAAATTGCACATTACCGTATAATCCGCGCTTGATTTCAGCGCGCGGACAGGAAGGCCTTATGGACGAACCCCTCAGAGTCATCAAGAAATACCCGAACAGGCGCTTGTACGACACGACCGCGAGCACCTATATCACTCTGGCGGACGTCAAGGTACTGGTGCTCGAACACATCCCTTTTCACGTTATCGATGCCAAGACCAATGAAGATCTGACGCGCAGCATCCTGTTGCAAATCATCCTCGAGGAAGAAAGCGGCGGCGTGCCGATGTTCTCGAGCGCCATGCTGTCGCAGATCATCCGCTTTTACGGCCACGCGATGCAGGGCCTGATGGGCAACTATCTGGAGAAAAATATCCACACCTTCATCGACATGCAGCAGCGCCTCAAAGACCAGTCGCTGACCCTGTATGGCGACAATCCGCTGGTCAATGCCGATGCCTGGACGCAGTTTGTGAAGATGCAGGGGCCGACGATCCAGGGCCTGATGGGAAGCTATCTCGAGCAAAGCGCCAACATGTTTCTTGAGATTCAGCAGCAATTGCAGAATCAGACGCGGAGCCTGTTTGGTAACTTCCCGTTCCCGAAGTTCAAGCCCGGCGATGCGGCCGGCGATGCGGCTGATAACCTGCAACACGATCCGGACAGCGCGCCTGAAAGCCATGTAGCGCGGCGCGCTGATTCTGAAAACAGCAGACCCGGCGGCAAAAAATCCAGCGGCTAGCCGCGCGCCACGCTTCCTACTTTGATGCGCGATCTTCCCGGTAAAGTTGGTTTCGTTTCCCTCGGTTGCCCCAAAGCGCTGGTCGATTCCGAACAAATACTGACCCGCCTGCGCGCCGAAGGCTACCTGATCGCGCCGAGTTACGAAGACGCCGATCTGGTCGTCGTCAACACGTGCGGCTTTATCGAATCAGCGATAGACGAATCGCTCGACGCGATCGGCGAAGCGCTAGCCAAAAACGGCAAAGTTATCGTGACCGGCTGCCTCGGTGCGAAAGCCGAAACGATACGAGAAGTACATCCGCGCGTACTCGCAGTGACCGGCCCGCATGCAACCGCCGAAGTGATGCACGCCGTGCACACGCATCTGCCGCAGCCGCACGATCCGTTCATGGATCTCGTGCCGCCGCAAGGCATCCGTCTGACGCCCGCGCATTACGCTTATCTGAAAATCTCCGAAGGCTGCAATCACCGGTGCACGTTCTGCATCATTCCGTCGTTGCGCGGTGATCTAATCAGCCGGCCGATCGGGGACGTCATGCTGGAAGCGGAGAATCTGGTACGTGCCGGCGTTAGGGAGCTGCTGGTGATTTCACAGGACACCAGCGCCTATGGCGTCGACGTCAAATATCGCACCGGGTTCTGGCGCGGGCGGCCGCTGAAAACGCGAATGACCGAACTGGTGCAGGCTTTGAGCGAACTCGGCGTCTGGGTCCGCCTGCATTACGTTTACCCGTATCCGCACGTCGACGAAGTAATTCCGCTGATGGCCGAAGGCAAGCTGCTGCCCTATCTCGACGTGCCGCTGCAGCATGCAAACCAGCGAATTCTGAAAGCGATGAAGCGGCCGGCATGTGCAGAAAACAATCTCGCGCGCATTCGCAGCTGGCGCGATATCTGCCCCGAGATTGCGATACGCAGCACGTTTATCGTCGGCTTCCCAGGTGAAACCAAAGGCGAATTCGACGAACTTCTCGAGTTCATCGAGGCTGCAGAGCTTGATCGCGTCGGCTGTTTCACCTACTCGCCGGTTGATGGCGCGCGCGCCAACGCGTTGCCCAATCACATTGCGGAAGATGTCAAGGAAGGGCGGCGCGCGGAGCTGATGGCTTTGCAGGAAAAGATCAGCGCGGTGCGTATGCGGCGAAAGATCGGAAAGACGATGACCGTGCTGATCGATGCTGTCGACGGCAGTGGAGCAACTGCGCGCAGCGCGGCCGATGCGCCAGAAATAGACGGTAATGTCTACATCGAGAACGCACGCGGCTTGAAGGCCGGCGATTTCGCCGAGGTGACGATAACGGGCAGCGATGTCCACGATTCGTGGGGCACGCCTGTTGTGGCGGACCGTCCGGATCTTCGCCCGCCCGCTCGCAGTGCTCGCGCTTAACAGGCTGTTGAAAAACGTAGCGAGCGCAGCCAAGACGAGGCACTGCGGGCCGAGAAAGCGGAATGCGGCTGTGACACGGAGGCGCGAAGCGCCTGGAGCGGGACAGCCCGCTTGCCGCCGCTCCCGCACCACCCCTTCGGGTACCG
>JACMKV010000196.1 GCA_014379915.1 Burkholderiales bacterium | reverse complement strand
ACTGTTCCCTGTTCACCGTTCGCCGTTCTCTCATTGATGGATCTGAAAAACAAAAGCGTCCTCGTATTAGGCCTCGGCGATACCGGCTGGTCGCTGGTGCGCTGGTTGTCGCGACACGGCGCGCAGGTTCGCGTTGCCGATACGCGCGCGCAGCCGCCGCATATGTCGGATTTGCGCCGCGAGTTTCCGGCGATTGACGTGCAGTGCGGCGTGTTTGAAGAGAAGAGCTTCGATAGCATCGATCTGATCGCGATCAGCCCCGGCGTACCGATGAATGATGTGCTGATCCAGAAAGCGCGCGCACGCCGGGTTCCAGTGTTGGGCGACATCGAGCTATTCGCGCAAGCCGTATCCCGATTGCCGCCTGGGCAGAAGCCGAAAATTCTCGCGGTCACCGGTTCCAACGGTAAAACCACCGTCACCGCGATGCTCGGTGCGATGTGTCGCGCTGCCGGCCTCAAAACCGAAGTCGCCGGCAATATCGCGCCGCCGGCGCTCGATGCGCTGATGCGCTGCGAGGACGAAGCCGCGCTGCCGCGGGTATGGGTGCTCGAGCTTTCCAGCTTTCAGCTCGAGACGACGACGAGCCTGAATGCCGACGCTGCGGTCGTGCTGAACCTCAGCGAAGACCATCTCGATCGCTATGCCGGCATGCGCGATTACGCCGCGGCCAAAGCGCGGATTTTTCAGGGCAGCGGCATCCAGGTCCTGAACCGCGACGATCGCAATGTCATGGCGATGAAAATCGTCGACCGCCGGCAGATCACCTTTGGCCTGGCCGCGCCGACCGGCGATGTTGAGTTCGGCGTGATCGACCGCGTGGTCGACTTGGATGGCTCGCGCTGGCTGGCAAAAGGTGAGATGCGCCTGCTCGGCCTCGATGAATTGCAGGTCGCCGGCTTGCACAACGCCGCCAACGCACTCGCCGCGTTCGCGCTGTGCCGGGCGATCGATCTGCCGCTTGCGCCGCTGCAGGATGCGCTGCGCGAATTCAAAGGGCTGCCGCATCGCGTCGAAAAAGTCGCCGAAATCGCCGGCATCACGTTCTACGACGACTCGAAAGGAACCAACGTCGGCGCAACCGTCGCTGCACTGAACGGGCTTGGGCAAGGCGTTGGCGGCCACCGCATCGCGCTGATTGCCGGCGGCTACGGCAAGGGTCAGGATTTCGCGCCGCTCGCAAAACCGGTTCGCGAACACGCGCGCGCCGTCGTGCTGATCGGCCGCGATCGTGAACGGATCGCCGCCGCGCTTGCCGCGAGCGCGGTCGAGTTGCGGCGCGCTGACGATATGCAGCAAGCGGTCGAGCTGGCATTCGATGCGGCGCATTGCGGCGATGCCGTGCTGCTGTCGCCGGCGTGCGCGAGCTTCGATATGTTTCGCGATTATCGTCATCGCGCCGAAGTGTTTTGCGCTGCGGTCGAAAATCTGCGCGCATCGCGCTCCATCGAAAGCCGTGAGAAGAAATGCTCAACCCTGCGCTGAAAAAACCGGCCATCGGCGACTACGACCAGACGCTGGCGTGGATCAGCCTGATCCTGCTCGGCATCGGACTCGTGATGGTCTATTCGGCGTCGATTGCAATTGCCGAAGCCGGCAAATTGACAGCGCAGCAGCCGGCTTATTACCTGATCCGGCATACCGCGTTTCTTGCGTTCGGAATATTTCTCGGCACGCTCGCGTTTCAGTTTCCGATGCGTGTGTGGCAAAAGCTTTCGCCAATGCTGTTCGTATTCGGTGCGGTATTGCTGGTCATCGTGCTGATCCCGGGCATCGGCCGCGAAGTGAACGGCAGCCAGCGCTGGCTGCCGTTCGGCATCGTCAATCTGCAGCCATCGGAATTCATGAAGCTGTTCGTCGTGATCTATGCCGCCGACTACACGGTGCGCAAGGCCGGCCACATGCATAGCTTGTGCAAAGGTTTCCTGCCGATGCTGGCGGTGATGCTGTCTATCGGCGGCCTGTTGCTGGCCGAACCCGACTTCGGCGCGTTCGCCGTAATCGCCGTGATCGCGATGGGCATTTTGTTTCTTGGCGGCATGAACTGGAAGCTGTTTGCCGGATTGATTGCAATGCTCGCAGCAGGCTTCTTCGGGCTGATCGTCAGTTCACCGTATCGGCTGCAGCGCGTCGTCAACTTCATGGACCCGTGGTCCGATCCTTACGGCAAAGGCTATCAGTTGAGCCACGCGCTGATCGCTTTCGGCCGCGGCGAATGGTTTGGCGTCGGCCTGGGCGGAAGCATAGAAAAGCAGCTTTACCTTCCGGAAGCGCACACCGATTTCCTGCTGGCGATTATTGCCGAGGAGCTCGGCTTCGCCGGTGTCGCGCTGGTCATCGGCCTGTTTGCCTGGCTCGTGCTGCGCGCTTTCGCTATCGGACGGCAGGCAGCGACGCTGGAACGCTATTTTTCGTCGCTGGTTGCGCAAGGCATCGGGCTGTGGCTCGGCGTGCAGGCGATCATCAACATGGGCGTCAACATGGGCGTGCTGCCGACCAAAGGCCTGACCCTGCCATTGCTGAGCTTCGGCGGCAGCGCGATCGCCGCCAACTGCATAGCACTCGCCGTCTTGCTGCGCATCGATCGCGAGAACCGGCAGCTGAAGAAGGGCTACGCGGTATGAACGCAAGCCGCACCATCATGATCATGGCCGGCGGTACCGGCGGTCATGTGTTCCCCGCGCTGGCCGTCGCTGACTTCCTGCGCGACCTCGGTTGGCGCGTGGTCTGGCTCGGCACGCGGCGCGGCATGGAAGCCGATCTGGTTCCGAAGCGCGGCTATGAAATGGCGTGGGTGAACTTTTCCGGCATACGCGGCAAAGGCGCAAAGCGTTTGCTGACCCTGCCGCTGGAACTGCTGCTCGCGTTCTGGCAATCGGCTCGCGCGCTATTGCGCCATCGCCCGCAAGTCGTGCTCGGCATGGGCGGCTACGTGACCATACCCGGTGGCATGATGGCGTCATTATTCAACAAGCCGCTGGTGATTCACGAACAGAACTCGCTGGCCGGCTCGTCGAACCGGGTGCTGGCCAAGCTGGCAGACCGCGTGCTCATCGCGTTTCCGAATGCGCTGAAAGCGAGATCGGTGGCGTGGACCGGCAACCCGGTGCGCACCGACATCGCGTCGTTGCCGACGCCCGGGCAGCGTTTCCGGTCACGCAGCGGGCGCCTTCGCGTCCTGGTCGTCGGCGGCAGCCTTGGCGCGCAGGCGCTGAACGAAACCGTGCCGCGGGCACTGCGGCTGATCGCGGAAAGCGCGCGTCCCTTGGTCACACATCAGGCCGGCGCCAAACACCTGCAAGCCCTGCGCGAGCACTATGCCGACGCGGGCGTAACGGCGGAGGCCGAACTCCTCGCGTTCATCGAAGACATGGCCGCGGCCTACGGCAATGCCGACCTCGTTATCTGCCGCGCCGGCGCGCTGACGGTTTCCGAACTTGCGGCGGCCGGCGTCGCCAGTGTCCTCGTGCCGTTTCCGTTTGCCGTCGACGATCATCAGACGCATAACGCGCGCTTTCTCGCCGACCACGGCGCCGCGATTCTGATTCCGCAAGCCGAATTCAATCCGCGCCGGCTCGCCGATCTGCTTCTCGGTCTGACCGATGAAAACTTCACGCGCGAAAAACTGCTCGACATGGCGCGGCGCGCTCGCGATTTAGCCAAACCCGATGCGACTCGTCTGGTCGCAGAAGCCTGTATGGAGGTAGCACGATGATAAGCCGACCCCCTGCGCCGACCGTTGCTCGCGCGTTCAAACAGATCAAACCGAGCAGCTTGCGCGGCGTGTTCCGCATCGTTCCGCCGCGT
>JACMKV010000195.1 GCA_014379915.1 Burkholderiales bacterium | reverse complement strand
CCGGCAATCGTCGAGCGCGCGTTTGTCGTGCCACCCCCCAGCCGCATCGGCCCGGCAACCGCTGCCGAGCGCAAGCAGGTGATAAGCGATTCGGTGCTCAGCGGTCACTACGAAAAAATCGAAGACCGCGAGTCGGCCTACGAAATGCTCAAGGAGCGCGCGGCAGCGGCGACGAAAGCGGCCGAGGCGCCGAAAGTTGAGGAGGAATCCGGCGGCGGTCTGTTCGGCAGCGTCCTCGGTAGTGTGCTTGGCGGCTCTGCTCCCGGACCGCGCGGCGGCACAAGCCGGCAGCGCGCAGGCATACTCGAAGCCGCGGCAACCAGCGCGGCGCGTTCGATCGGTTCGGGCATCGGCCGACAGATTTTGCGCGGCGTACTCGGCTCGATCCTCGGCGGCAAGCGCTGACCTGTCGTGTCCACGCGCCGCTCATCGACTTCGCTGCCCGACATTCGGAACGCGATGCCGCGTGCAGCTGTCTTTTCCGCAATGGGCATGAAGCCGGGCAGTCGATCGAACAGCTTCGATCTGCGCACGATGTTCGCGCGCCGCGAATTCACATGGGCTGCAACCGCATTCGGCATTGGTCTCGCTCTGACGCTGTGCGTGTGGGCCTGGACGCAGGCAGACCACCGGGCGGATCACCGCGCAGCCTCGGCCGAACGCGCGCATGAGTTTACCGATGTCATGCATTCCCGGCTTGGCGATTTCGAAGCGCTTCTCCACGGTGCTGCCGCGCTATTTGCTGCTACATCCGGCGTGGAACGCAACGAATGGCGTTCCTATGTGCAGGCATTGCAAATCGATAAGCGCTATCCGGGCATTGCTGCGCTCGGCTATGCCGAGCACGTACCCGGCGCAAGCAAATCCCGCCACGAGGGGCGCGCGCGGAAACAAGGGCTGCCGTCTTACGCGATCACGCCTCCTGGTCAGCGCGATGCCTATGCGCCTGTCGTTTTCGTCGAACCATTCACCCCCAATAACGCGCGCACGGCCGGCTTCGACCTGCTCACCGACCCGGCGCGCAGGCAGGCGCTATTGAAGGCGCGCGACAGCGCTGACATCGTGATCTCCGGCAAGGTCTTGCTCGTACCGGAAAACGGGCAGCGCGCGCAAAGCGGCGTGCAGATGGTTCTGCCGATTTACCGCCGTAATTTCTCCGCCGCTACGCTCGAACAGCGTCGTGCAGCGCTCAGCGGTTATGTCTATGCGATGGTTCGCTTCGACGACATGGTGGAGGCCGCCGCGGCCAAGGAATCTTCGGCTATTCAAATCGGAATTTACGAGGGCGGTGAAATATCAGACGCATCGCGCTTGTATCAAAGCTCGCCGCATGACCCATCGCCGCACGACCCATCGTATGACCCACTGGTTGAAACGATTTCGAAGCTCGACGTCGCCGGCCGCATCTGGACATTGCATTTTTCTTCAACGCCGCAATTCGAAGCGGGCGTTGCTGGCAGCAAGTCTCATCTCGTCCTTATCAGCGGCCTCGTCATCAGCGCTTTGCTCGCTGCGCTGGTGTGGCTTGCGGTCGCTAAACAGCCGCGCTTTGTCGAGCGCTTCGTCGAGCACCGGCTGTTCGCCGCGCTGTTCCGATTCCGCCATCGCAACCGTCGAAACTTTCGCAATCAACGCATCGACGGCAGTCGCCATGCCCAGCCGCAGTCGGCGCGCTGGAAGGCAATTTTCGATCGCGCCGACTGGGGGATGGCGATGATCAGCGATGACCGGCTGCAGGCGGTCAACGCGTCATACGCGGAAATGCACGGCTATACGATCAGCGAGTTGCTCGGTCAGGCGAAATCCCTCGTAGTCGCGCCTGAAGCTGTTGTCGAGCTCGACGCGCGCGATCGGGTGGGGCAGGGAAAGGGCAGCCACACGTTTCAATCGGTCCACGTCAGGAAAGATGGAACGCGATTCCCGGTGCTCGTCGATATCGCCACGGTCAAGGGCGACGACGGCGAAACGCTGTACCAGGCCGCGAACGTGCAGGACATCAGCGAGCGCAAGCTGATCGAACAGCGGCTGGTCGAAAGCACGCAAAGCCTGAAGCTGGTCATGGAATCGGCGCGCATCGGCATATGGGAACTCGATTTCGAAAGCGGCGACGTCCTGAATTCGGTTGTGCTGTATCGAATTTTCGGTTACGGCGATGGCTTGCCCGACTGGAACTACGATTTGTTCCTGCAGCACGTTCAGGCCGACGATCGCGAAGCGGTCAATGCCGGTTTCGAGCGCGCCATGAAAGGAGCGGCTACATGGGATTTCGAGTGCCGCATCGCGCGCGCCGATCGCAGCGAGGGCTGGATCTGGGGGCGCGGCAGCCTGAAGCGGAATTCCGCCGGAGAAGCGGTGCGCCTCGTCATCCTGATCGGCGATATCAGCGAACGCCGGCAAGCCGAGGACGAAGTGCGCCGGCTGAATGCCGAACTCGAGCAACGCGTCGCGGAACGCACCGCGCAGTTCGAAGCCGCCAACCGGCAGATCGAGCGCGATTATTCAAACATCCTGCTGCTCAGCGACATGAGCGGCCTGCTGCAATCGTGCTCGACTTCAACTGAAGCCTTTGATGTGATCCGCCGCTATTGCGCCAAACTGTTTGCCGGGCAAGCCGGTGCGCTGTATCTGATGCACGATTCGCGCAAATATCTGAGCCGCGAAGTGTCGTGGGGCGACGATACCTTCGATCTGCTATCGGCCGATCAATGCTGGGCTTTGCGCCGCGGCGAGGTTCATCAGGCGCAGGATGCCGCGACCGATCAGATTTGTGAACATGTACGCGCGCTGCACGCGCCTCCCGACGCGCCGCCGCCCTACTTGTGCATTCCGATGACGGCGCACAATGAAATCCTCGGCCTGTTCCACGTCGAATTCGCGCGCGCCGCCGGGGCCGGCCCGCTGGCGCCGGTCGACCGCCAGTTCATCATCACACTCTCCGAACAGATTTCGCTGGCGCTGGCCAATCTGAGATTGCGCGAGTCGTTGCGCGAACAATCGATACGCGATCCGCTGACCGGATTGTTTAACCGGCGCTACATGCAGGAAGCATTCAGGCAGCAAATCTCGCGCGCCGAGCGCAAGGGCATCAACCTGGCGATCGTCATGATCGACGTCGATCACTTCAAGCGCCTCAACGACCAGTTTGGCCACGACGCCGGCGATGTCGTGTTGAAACAGATCGGCGAGCTGTTGCAATCGCAGATCCGCGGCGCCGATATCGCGTGCCGCTTCGGCGGTGAGGAATTCGTGCTGCTGCTGTACGAATCGCCGCTCGAAGCCGTGCGCCGACGCGCCGAAAGAATCCGCTGCGCGGTGCGCAGTCTGCAGCTCGTGCACGAAAATAGGCCGCTCGGAACGTTGACGATCTCGCTCGGCATTGCCGCATTCCCCGAACACGGCGCAAGCGTGGAAACCTTGCTCGTCGCTGCCGATCGGGCTTTGTACGCGGCCAAGCACGGCGGACGCGATAGGGTGGCGGTCAGCGGCGCGCGCGAGCCGCCTGAACGCTAGCGGACTGTGCATGTATTTGCGCATTCACCCTGAGACCATTGTCATTCCCGCTTGCGTGTTCCATTGCGCAGCCCGGTCGATGTGCGCCTGCGCTCGCTTCGTAACCCGAACTTTCACGGCCACTCAGCCGTGACGATGGGCGAGCTTCGCAAGCACCTCTTCGGCAGAAACCGTTTCCCCACGATTGGCCTCAGCGATAGAAAGGAGCAGTTCAGCTTCCTCTTCAGGGGAAAGGGTGAAGCCGCCTTCGCCGTCTCTGGCCAAAACAGTCACCGACGCCCCCTCTTCCAGGGTTACGCCGTCAACTACGATCTTACCGCCGACAACTTTTCCAGTAGCTATCTCATAGTTAGAAGAATACCCCAATCCCTGACGGTGGTGGACTTACGCCGAACCCAGAGCTAACCGGCCGACGAGCAGAGCGAGGGAACCCAACAGCGGCTTTTTCGGCGAGGTTTTTAATCCAATCGCCGGACTGGTTCGTTAGCGGTTGACCGAACGCGGTTTCGACCGCGAATTCGCCGAGCTTGCGATAGCTTTCGAACTGCGCTTCGCCGAAAAACTGGTCGGATGTCGGCTGCTGCGGAAAATCGGTGTTCTCGGCCGCATAATTCCTGATATCGGCAGGCTCTTCGCCGCGCACGACCGGTTTGAAATAAATCAATATGCCGTCATCGGCGTCCTTGTCGATGCACGAGTATCGGATTCTGCCGACCGCGCAGTACGCGCTTTCGCTGCGTCCGGCGTCGTCTTTCCGGTAAAACGGCAGCGTTTCGAACTCTATAGGAATGCCGAGATCGACGCGGATTTTGCGCACCGCATTGGCCAGATCATTGAAGCGGTAATGCGGATCGGCGGCAGCGTCGGAAACGACGATCAAATGGCAGCGCCGCAGCACCATCTCGAATAATCCGAGGTTTTCGAAATGCCCTCCGTCCGAGAGATAAACGTAAGGACTGATATCGTCGGTCATGCCGAGCGCTTCGGAGACCAGCGGGCGTAGCGACCAGCCAGGTTCAGCGCGACCATAAGTGTCAGCGCCGGCGATCCCCGGATTGCCGAGCCACCAGCCGAGACGCACGTTGAAAAGCGTCAGCAGCAAGGTCACCAGGCCCGATGAAGAATAACCCATGTTTGGACTGACTGCGGCGCCCGACACCGTCGCCGCCGTGGCGAGCGAAATGCCGTCATCGCCGCCGTAGTTGCGCGATTCGCGATAGCCGAGGTAATAGCAGCCGCTATGGAGCGGCGTGACGATGAATGGCGCGGCTTTGCGCTCCTGCCAGGCGAGCTTGCGGCCGTGCACCAGATTCAGCGTCAAGTTGACGACGTGCAACAGCTTGTGCGGTGGTTCGGGCGGGAACCCGTAAGGCCGGATGATGTCGCCTGCAAACGCGGCTTCGAGCAAGATGCGATTGGCGAAAATCAAATTCCCGTGCCGGGAATAAGCACTCGCGATTTCTTCTTTAGCGTCCGATACCGTAAGCGGCAGCCGGGCGCTGGCGAGCGCCCGATTCAAGGTCTCGACCAAGTCCTGTTGCAGCGCTTTCAAAACCGGTTTCTCAGGGTCGTGATTGCGCAAACGGCTTTCCAGGAGTTGACCACGATCGCGGTCGATTTCCAGCAGGCGCGGGACAAGTACGCCCGCGGCGCTGTTTAAGGTACCGTTTTCAAGCGCATCCTTCAGCTGTTCTACAAATAGGTCGAGCTGCAAGATGTCAGCAGCGTGCAGCAAGCCCGGCTGCAGTTCATGCATCTGCACATTGTCGAGCGGGTCGAATCCGGTAAACGGATTGGGATTGCGCTCTTTGCCGCGCGATGCGCCGAGAAACGTGCGCATCAGACGGTTGCGGTAAGCCGAATGCAGCGAGAATTTGTTCAGATTGATGAACCGCGGCGCGAGAGCGACGATGAGCGCGAGCGCCAGCATAGCGGCTGCGATCTGCCCGACTGGAGTTTGGCAAATGATTTCAAGATGAATCTGCGGATTGGAAAGTATCCCGGTGTCGGTCCATAACTGGGGATACAACTGCGAGCTGGCGCACGATTTGTCGAGCGTAAGCGGCGTCACATAGAGCCATTCCAATGCTTCCGGCAGCCCCAATGGTGCCGGAATGCCCTTCCCCGCGCGTAGCCAGATACTCGTGAGTAGCGACAAGAGTGCCAGGACTATCGTCAGAAAGATCAACGTCGCCAGAGCCAGCGTATTCGAGCCGAGCGCCGAAAGCCACGGTTTGGATTTGCCTTTTTCGCTGCTTTTTACCGCCGTCAGCGAGCTCTTTCCGAGCAGAACCGCGACGAGGCCCGATACACCACCTAAAGCACCGAGCAGTCTGGGCGACTCGAACAGTAGCGGCGGGGAGAAAATCACGATCGCGGCCGAAACGAACCATGCGAGTAATGCGATCAGCATCCACGCGCCGAAACGCGACCACCATTCGCGATCCTCGTCCGCGCTGTTCTCCGATTTCGAAACGAGCCCGATGAACAACGTCATACCTAGCAGGCACGCGGCGATGACCGCCGGCACCGCGAGCACGGCATAGGCGTGCACCGAGTAAACCCAGAACGAAAGAATTTTGAACTTGGAATCGCCCAATGCTGAGAGCTGGGTCGAAAAAGCGCCGATCAAACCCCAGGCGATGGCGCCAGCAAGGAGCATCGCGAGAAGCTCCAATAATCGTTCGCTCCAGTCGCGCCTCGGCAGCAGCCAGATCGAAATCAGCCAGGCGGCGATCACGATAAGCTCTCCCCAGAGGATGATGAGTGCCCAGTCAGGTAGCGGCAAGCGCTCATGCAGAGTTTCACGCAACAATACCGGCGCGCTTTCTGCGAGCCGCGCCGGCGAGATCCACAGCGTGAGAAAAACCGAAAACAGCAGGAACGGAAGCACGCCGAGCACGAGTACCCATTTCTGCAGCTTGAATCGTTGCAGCCAGCGATCACGCAACCCGGCCTTGACGGGGATCCAGCCGAGACCGTGGTTTCGCAAGCGCGAAAAACCCAGGAAGTCTTTACGTGGCGACGGCTGCGCGCGGTCGCTGACGCTCGGGCGATTGACGGTGACGCAGACGATCGTTGCGATGGCGCACAGCGTTGCAACGCCGAACAGCGAGGGTTCGATCCAGCTATACGGGTAAACGGAAACTCTGGTCAGCGCGGCGTAGAGCCGCGGCAGGGCAAGCACCAGCAGCAGCAGCGGGATCAGCGCGATCCAGTTGAGCGTTAGATTGCGCAGATAAATACCGAACCAGGTCCAGGTATCGACGCTGAAAAAGCCGGCCTTCGGGTTGAGGAAATAGCTATACGCGCGGAGGAAGCTGACCGGCGCGGGCGCCGGATTGATCGTACCGTTGCTGTTGTTTTCCGGCGCCGTCCCGCGCCGTCCTAATTCCGCCTCCACGCCGACCAGACCTTCGGGATGACGATGGACCCAGGCGGAAAGCCAGCTGCCTACATAACCGCCGCCCGAAACCGTGGACAAATAATCGAAATGTTGCAGATCTCCACGCCGTGCGAGCGCCTGGATAATACCGAGCGCGAACGCCCCGCTGCGGATCCCGCCGCCCGATAAACACAGCGCGCTGCGTCTAGAGCCTTCCTTGAGTTCATGAACGGCTTTGTAAAGCTGGTTGAGACGAACGCTATCGATGCTGACTATCATCCCCGGAAACGCTGCTTCGAGCAGCAGGCGGTTGACTTGCCTCAACTCATCGTTTTTCGGATTCAAAGCTGCCAGCCTGCGCACCTCCGCATCGGCGTCGAGCAATTTGTGGTCGTAGATGAGGCTGCCCTGACCGAGCAAGGTATTGAGCGCAACAGCCAAAGCCTCGGCGTCGGGCGACGATTCCGAACCAAGCGCTGTCCTGATCTGCGCCGCCGACGTTCCTTGCTCCGCATTGACCAACGCTAAATGCAGGCGCTCGGAGTTAAGAATGTGTTCGGGTTTAAGCTGCCAATCCGTGTTGAGAGGCTTGTGATGCTGATGCAGGGTTAAGTATTCTTTTTCGAGAACTTCACACAGACGCAGCGGCAGCCGCTCGCGCTGATGCCTGGCAAGGCGCCAGCCGCTAACCAGGCGCCCGACCACGGCGTTCCATATCCGCTCACGTTTGCTCACAGTACGCTACCTCTCAGCCAATAGCTGACGCCGGACTTCGATGAAGTCCATTCCGCCAGCTTATTTTCGTATAGATCACCGAGCAATTTTGTGGCTCTCGCCGATGAGGATTATGGTTTGACCAGGATTTCTGAGTCAGGAAAACTTCGCCATATCCGATCCCCCAAATGTTGAGTCGCGCGCGTTCGCGCAGACACGCAAAGCCGCACTACGCCTTTCATCCGCCGAGCGCGGCCGCAAACCACCCCCGGAAGCTTCGCCCAACTCGCGCTTTTGTCGAGCGCGCTTACCGCCCGGCCGAAAAAGTCGCCGCGCAAGGTAAACACCACCGAGAGCCTGGATTTGTTCGTCGCATCGAGAATCCCATCGATGAAACGCCGGCGAGT
>JACMKV010000194.1 GCA_014379915.1 Burkholderiales bacterium | reverse complement strand
GACCAAAAACCGACCAGCGACAGCTTGTGGCTGTAGATCGGATTTTTGACGCTCGCCGGAAGGAAATAGTAGATCAGCACATAACCTGCCGGCGTGATCCACAGGCCGACAATGTAGTGCAGGAAAAGCCCGTGAAACGCCGCGCTGTTGATACCGTTGATGAAATACGGCAGGATGAAGCTGCCGAAAAACAGATTCATCGTAGTCCATACGAAAGTGCCGATCAAATACCACATGGCGACGTATAACTGCGGCTCGTTACGGCGCGCGATGGTGACCAGGAACTGGACAGTGATCGCGCACGTCGCCAGGAAGAAAATCGTATCGATCGGCAGCGGGAATTCACCGGCTTCGAAACCCTGGTTGTAGCCGAACATCAACGACAGCAAGCCGCCCGCCAAATTCAAATTCCAGATCCACGCGAGCGCGTGTCCCCATTCCTCTTTGTAGACGCGAACGCCGGACAGCCGCGGTACGATGTAATAACACAGCCCGATGAACAGCGACGAGAACGCGCCGAATATGACACCGTTGATGTGCATCGGGCGCAGCCGGCCGAACTGCAGTTCAAGCGAGGTGCCGAGGTAATCGGGAAAGTTGAAGTAGCTCGAAATGACCGCGCCTATGGTCGGGGCGACCATCAACCAGACCAGGCCCCAATACAGCCAGAGCAGGATCATGTCGCGATCGATCAGCGCATCGCGATCGATATAGTCATCTTGAGCCGGGCGAACGACAGCAGCCATGAGCGTGTTTCCTCCTCTTTGCGCCGGACGTGCGCCCGCCGACAGGGTATTGCTACGGTTCGCGCTATTGTTTTTGTTCAGGCAAACGCACCTGAAAACGCCGCTCGAAGCGGCGTTTTCATCGCGTCAATGCCTGCCCGGATCGAGTTTGGAGTTGCGATTCGACCAGTAGATATAAGCTTCCAGCGCTTTCATCGCCTGCGAGTCGCTGGAAATCTTTTCGCCCTGACTCGGTTTTTCGATACACCAGTTGATCATGTCGCGCAGCGTGGCGAACTCGTTCATGTGTTCCTGGAATTTGGGAAACTCGTGCGGATGAATGTCGGCGGCGAACGGATGGCACATCGCGCACGCCATGCCGGTTTCCGACAGCGTCACGCCCATTTGTTTTACGGCTGCCGGGTCGCCGTGAAACAGCGCATCGCCGAGCTTGACCTGCTCCAAAAATACGTCTTCGAACGCCTGCAATTGCTCAGCTGTATGTTTTTCCTTATGCGCCCACGTCGATGTGCTCGCCGCAACCAGCAACGCCGCGGCGATCGCCGTCAGCGCGTAACGGTAATTTTTCATGATCCTCTCTCCTTACAGGCGATCGACGATACGCGGGCTCAATACCTGATTGCGGTTATCGCCGGTTCCGGAATCGACCGCCGCCTCGGCGAAGAAGCCGTCCTTGCCGCGCCACATCATGTATTCGTTATCGAGCTTGTCCTTGTTCCAGGTCAGCTTCGCCCAGCCCTGGGCATCGAAGTGATCGCCGGGATCGGCGCGCACCATCGGTTTGGTCAGCTTCGGCACGCCTTCCGGCGCGTACGGCCATGGCCACGAAGTCGCGAGCATGCCGATCGAACGCATCTTGCCGACTTCGTTGTATAAAACCTGATGACAGTGGCCGTGGATGTTGGTCACATTGCTGTACGGCTTGACGATTTCGTTGACTTCGCGCCAGTCGCGCACCCAGAAGTTCCACGGCGGGTAGTATTCGTACAGCGGGTTGTGGCTGAAGATGACGACCGGTTTGGCCTTGTCCCAGCTTCTGAGCGTCGAATCGAGCCACTTGAGGTCTTTGTCGCCGACCGCCGCCCAGGCGCCGCCGAGGGTGCCGTCGAGCGTCGCCATGTGCCCCATCCGCTCGGCCGGCGTGTATTTGCGCGCAGTCCAGAAATCGACGGCTTTGCTGACGGTGTCGAGTCCGATGAAGCGTACGCCCTTGTGATCGAAAAACCACGGCGATGCACCGAAGCGCTTGTTCCAGTTGGCGCCCAGGTCGAGGTACCAATCGTGCTCGCCGGGAATGAATACTTTCTTGATTTTGAGTTCGTTCAGCAATTCAGCGCCGAGCGCCAACTCGACCGGGTCAGCGAGCTGCGCGAGGTCGCCGCCGAAGATCAGAAAGTCGGCGGGCGGATCGAGCGCCTGCACTTCCTTGATCGCGCGTATGGTTTTTTCGACGAAGCGGCTGTTCAGTTCCTTCGGGTACAGGTGCGTATCCGAAATCCACGCGAACTTGAACGTTTCCCCGCCGGCCTCCGCCGCATACGCAAGATCGAGCGTGTTCATCAACGGGAACAACCCACAAGCCGCCGCGCTCGCGCCGCCCAACACCAGCGAGCGATGCAGGAACGTGCGCCGCGTGATCGAAATCGAACGATCGGGCGCTTCGCCGGATAGGCCGACCTGCTGGTGTATCGCTCGTCTGTCGTTCTCTAGCTCGTTCATTTTTCCTCTCCTTCGAGATGAAACTATGGCAATTATTTCTTTTTCAGTTCGATCGCGACTTTCGCTGCCTCGCCAGCCGTCACGGTCACCGGCATTTCGACGTCGCCGGTATAGCCCTGCGTTGCAACCAGCGTGTAGTTTCCCGGCGGGACGTCGGCGATGCTGAAACTGCCGTCCTTGCCGGTCAGCATGTAATATGGCGTTTCGGCAACGTAGATATAAGCGAGCATCCAGCCGTGCGCATCGCATTCGACGCGCACCTCGCCGGGCTTGCTTAGGTCGGTGGTGATTTTCGCGTTTTCGTTGGGCAAGGCGAAATTGAATGCGGTGCGCTTGCCGTAGAAGCCGTGCGTGTTATGCAGCACCGGATCGGAACTCTTGATATCGATCTTGCCCGGGCGGATGACCTGCACGGTCGGCTTGAACTTGCAGTGTTCCTGATCGAGCACCGGCAGCTTGTCGGCTTTGCCCCACGCCTTGCCCTTGCTCACGCCCTTCAGATAAACGACGGCGTCCTGCACGCCCTTGTCGGGGCCGACGATGATCGGTTGCTCTTCGCGCACGCCGCCGCAGACTTCCTTGTTTTTGGTCGGTATGATTTTCTTGGTTGGGACGGCGCCCTGGAACGTGACTTTGCCTTCGACTTTGCCGCCGTTGCTGACCGGCGCTTCTTCGTAAGCCAAGGCGGGCGCGGCGCAAGCAAGAGGCAAAAATGCAAACATTAAACGCACTTTCATCGACACCACTCCTTTGATGATCGGTTTTGAGCGAAAGACCGCTAGCTCTAGATTAAGCCGCTTGCACGCGACAATTACCAATTGATTATTTAGATGACGATCATCGAAATCCTGAATCACAGAAGATGTGGTGAAGAGGATGTGAAGAAGTGTTTAATGTGCGCTATCACACAGACGGTGACTTGAGCTTAGACAGCATCACTATCGTTATCCAGACGCATCCGGTTTGCCAATTGAAATTTAGATGCTGGTGATAGAGTGCATCGATTACACTGATTCAACCGGGCTTGGAAGCCGCCGCCAGGAAACCGGCCTTGTCAGGATCAAATAAAGGAGGAAGGCCGTGACGCTGCAGGAATTACGTTATCTGGTGGCGGTTGCCGATGAAGGCCACTTCGCGAGGGCCGCCGAGGTCTGCCACGTCGGCCAGCCGACGCTGAGCACGCAATTGAAAAAACTCGAAGACTATCTCGGCGTTGCCTTGTTCGAGCGCAACAAGCGCCATCTGACGCCAACGCCGGTCGGCGAGGAAATCATCGCCGAGGCGCGCGTCGCGCTCGAAGTGATGGAGCGCATCCGCGAGCTTGCACGCCAGGGACACGACGCGATGGATGGCCCGCTGCGGCTTGGCGTGATTCCGTCGCTCGGTCCCTACCTGATCCCGCATCTGCTGCCGCTGATCCACGATGCGTATCCAAAGCTGCGCCTGTTTTTGCGAGAGGATCTGACCGCCAACCTGCTCGAGCAGTTACGCTGCGTCAAGCTCGATGCGCTGCTGCTCGCGTTGCCGGTGCACAGCGAAGGCCTTGACGTGATGGAGTTGTTCCGCGAACCGTTCCACCTCGCGTTGCCGGCCGGGCATCCACTTGCCCTGCAAAAACAGGTGCACGAACACGATCTCGCCACGCAGCCGCTGTTGCTGCTTGAAGAAGGCCATTGTCTGCGCGATCAGGCGTTGGAAATCTGCGCGTCGAGGGAGCGGCGCGATGAAGTCGCGGCGACGAGTCTTGAAACGCTGCGCCAGATGGTCGCAGCCGGCGTCGGCTGCACCTTGCTGCCGGCGCTTGCAACCTTGCCCGGCATGGGCGCGATACAAAGTCGGCTGATCGAAATCCGGCCGTTCGCGGCGCCGGCGCCCAGCCGTACCATCGGCGTCGTCTGGCGCCATCGTTATCCGAGGGAAAGTACCGTGCGGTGCCTCGCCGAACTGATACTCGCCCATCTGCCGGCTTGCGTGATGCCAAGCGCCGGTTTGCAAAACGTCGTGCCGATCTCGTCGGCCACCGCGTCGTCTGCCTGTACGCCGGAGCGCCTGCAAAAAACGTGATAGAAGGTGATAGCATAGAGCCATTAACCCGATACGGCCTCGTTGCAAATCCCCATGGTTCCTGAAATCGGTCAGTTCTCGCTGATCCTGGCACTGTGCCTTGCGCTCGCGCAAAGCGCGCTGCCGCTGATCGGCGCGGGACGCGGCATACCGAGCTGGATGGCAGTCGCGCGTCCGGCGGCGCAAGGACAATTCGTGTTCGTCGCGATCGCGTTCGGCTGCCTCGCGTGGTCATTCGTGCACGACGATTTTTCCGTGCTCAATGTCGCTGTCAATTCGAATTCGCAATTGCCGGTCGCTTATAAATTCGCCGCGAGCTGGGGTTCCCACGAGGGCTCGCTCTTGTTGTGGGTGCTGATGCTGACGGTTTGGACGCTCGCCGTTACCGTGTTCAGCCGCCGCCTGCCGGAGGAGATGATCGCGCGCGTACTAGGCGTGCTCGCCATCATCAGTGTCGGCTTTCTGCTGTTTATGCTGTTGACATCGAACCCGTTCGAACGGCTGCTGCCGGCCGCAGCCGATGGCCGCGACTTGAATCCGCTACTGCAGGATCCCGGCATGGTGATCCATCCGCCCATGCTGTATATGGGCTATGTCGGCTTCTCGGTCGCGTTTGCTTTCGCGCTTTCGGCACTGCTTTCAGGAAAGCTCGACGCGACATGGGCGCGCTGGTCAAGGCCGTGGACGACCGCCGCATGGTGTTTCCTGACGTGCGGTATCGCGCTCGGCAGCTGGTGGGCGTACTACGAACTCGGCTGGGGCGGCTGGTGGTTTTGGGACCCGGTCGAAAACGCGTCGTTCATGCCGTGGCTGGTCGGCACAGCGTTGATTCATTCGCTCGCCGTAACCGAGAAGCGCGGCGCGTTCAAGAGTTGGACCGTGCTGCTCGCGATCATGGCGTTCTCGCTGTCGCTGCTTGGCACTTTTCTGGTTCGGTCCGGGGTGTTGACGTCGGTCCATGCGTTCGCGACCGATCCGAAGCGCGGTATTTTCATTCTCGCTTTTCTCGCGATCGTTATCGGCGGCTCGCTGGCCCTGTACGCGTGGCGTGCGCCCCGTGTTGGCCTCGGCGGCTCGTTCGAGCCGATTTCGCGTGAATCGCTGTTGCTCGGAAACAATTTGCTGCTGGTTGTCGCTGCCGCCTCGGTGCTGCTCGGAACTCTGTACCCACTGATCCTCGACGCGCTCGGCCTTGGCAAAATTTCGGTCGGGCCGCCGTACTTCGAAACCATCTTCGTGCCGTTGATGTCGCCTGCAATATTTCTGATGGGTATCGGCCCGGTTGCGCGCTGGAAACAGGCGAAACTTCCCGAGCTCGTTGTTCGCTTGCGTTGGGCGTTTCTTGTCAGTGTAGCCTCGGCGATCGCCGTGCCCATCGTACTCGGCCGCTGGACTGCGCTAGTTAGCTTCGGGTTATTGCTTGCGCTGTGGGCGATCGCGACCTCGGTGGAAAATTTAGTTTGCCGGCTCAAGTCGACGCCCGGCGACCGCCTGATCGACAAGTTTGCACGGCAACCGCTAAGCTATTTCGGTATGTTGGTTGCGCACATCGGCGTCGGCGTTTTCATCATTGGCGTGACGCTGGTTAAAGGTTACGAGACCGAAAAAGACGTGCGCATGGAAGTCGGCGATACCGTAATGGTTGGCGGCTACAATTTCCGCTTCATGGGCGCAACCGAGATTGCCGGGCCGAACTATCGCGCGCTGCGTGGGACGGTTGAAGTCAGCGACGACGATGCCGGTATGAAAGTCATGCATCCCGAAAAGCGCTTTTATCCGGTACAGCGATCAGCGATGACGGAAGCTGACATCGATATCGGCTTGTTCCGGGATATTTATGTTTCGCTGGGGGAACCGGTCGGCAATGGCGCCTGGAGCGTGCGCATTTACCACAAGCCTTTCGTCGACTGGATTTGGGGTGGATGTTTCATTATGGCCCTCGGCGGCATTCTTGCCGCCAGCGATCGGCGCTATCGGCTGGCATTGCGCAGCCGGGCTCTGCGTACTGACACGGACCCGGTGCGACTCGAGCCGGTGCTGGTCAACAAGGGTGCGATCGCCGAGCCGCGACTGGCAAAACGCTGAATTGCTTGTGCCTGAGTTGCCTGTGCTAACGCGTACCAACGCATCACGCACAGTGAAAACTCGGGAAGCTTTGTTTTGTCTTGCGATGGGGTGGCTGATGGGACTCGAACCCACGACGACTGGAATCACAATCCAGGACTCTACCAACTGAGCTACAGCCACCGTCGGAAAAACAAGGAACTGCGATAAAGAGCGTGCCCGGCAGGACTCGAACCTGCGACCCCCAGCTTAGAAGGCTGGTGCTCTATCCAGTTGAGCTACGGGCACAGTAGCCAACCAAGCGAACGCATCGCAGGAACGACTATCAACGCACGCATTTTGCGGATGCCGGACAACGGCAAACGGGGCAAATCGATGGTCGGGGTGGAGAGATTTGAACTCCCGACATCCTGGTCCCAAACCAGGCGCGCTACCAGGCTACGCTACACCCCGGAAAGCGCGCAATATACCGTTTAGGCCTCTGGCCGTCAATTTATGGCCGCGCTGTCAGGCGCTCCGGATAGCAACTTGCGGTATAATTGTCTTTCTGATATTTAACCCTGTTTTTCTTCGAAACCAGAGATAGTCATGGCAGCTGAACCACGCAAACAAACGAGCCCCTACACGCCGAAAAAAGGGGAGGAATATATGAATCCAAAACAGCTTGCGCACTTTCGCAAGATCCTCGAGACGCTCAAAATCGAGCTCAGCCGCGACATCGATCGAACTGTCCATACCATGCAGGACGAGGCAACGGTTTTCGCCGATCCGAATGATCGTGCGAGCCAGGAATCGGATATAGCGCTCGAACTTCGCAACCGCGATCGCGAACGCAAGCTGATCAAGAAAATCGACGAAACGGTCGGCAAGATCGACCAGAGCGAGTATGGTTACTGCGAGAGTTGCGGAATCGAAATCGGACTCAAGCGTCTTGAGGCGAGGCCGACTGCTACTTTGTGCATAGACTGCAAAACGCTGGACGAGCTTAGGGAAAAGCAGGTGGCGAAATAGGCTCTTCGCACTTTCCGGCAGCGAGTGGTCGATTTTCGCGAGCTATGCTGGAAATCAGCTAGGCAAGGTTTCCATACCCCCTGACATTCTCTATCTGCCCACTCTGAACTCTACTTGATCTGGACGCACAATCGGTAAATACCATCGGTAAATAAAAAAGCTGCTTCTGGAGCAGCTTTTTTATTTACCGAAAGCGATTGCTATTGCTGAGGCATTTCCTCCGCGGCTGCTGCTTTCATGCTGAGCCGCAAACGTCCTTTGTCGTCGGCTTCCAGCACCTTGACTCTGACCGCCTGGCCTTCCTTCAAGTGATCGGACACGGCGTTCACGCGTTCATTGGCGATTTGGGAAATGTGCAGCAGGCCGTCCTTACCCGGTAGCACACTGACGATGGCGCCGAAATCCAGTAGTTTTAGAACCGTGCCATCGTAAATGCGGCCGACTTCGACTTCGGCCGTAATATCCTCAATACGTTTTTTTGCGATCAGACCAGCCTCCGAGGAGACGCAGGCGATCGTTATCGTGCCGTCTTCCGCAATATCGATCGATGTTCCGGTTTCTTCAGTCAGCGCGCGTATGACCGCTCCGCCCTTGCCAATGACATCGCGGATTTTTTCCGGCTTGATCTTCATGTTGATGATGCGCGGCGCGTAAGCCGAAATCTCGCTACGCGGATCGTGCAATTCCTGCTTCATGATGTTCAGGATATGTAAACGGCCTTCGCGCGCTTGATCGAGCGCGACTCGCATAATATCTTTAGTGATGCCGTTGATCTTAATATCCATCTGCAAAGCAGTAATGCCTTGTTCAGTGCCGGCCACCTTGAAATCCATGTCGCCGAGATGATCTTCATCACCGAGAATATCGGTCAGGACCGCGAACCGATTACCTTCCTTGATCAAGCCCATCGCGATGCCGGCTACATGCGCTTTCAAGGGTACGCCAGCATCCATCATGGCCAGACAACCACCGCAGACCGATGCCATTGAACTCGATCCGTTCGACTCGGTGATTTCCGAGACGATACGCAACGCGTAGGCAAAATCCTCGGGCGCCGGTAAAACTGCCAACAGTGAGCGCTTGGCAAGTCGTCCGTGGCCAATTTCACGCCGCTTAGGCGTTCCTACGCGACCGGTTTCGCCTGTCGCGTACGGCGGCATATTGTAATGAAGCATGAATCGCTCTTTATACTCGCCCTGCAGCGCATCGATGATCTGCTCATCGCGAGCCGTGCCTAAAGTCGCAACCACCAATGCCTGGGTTTCCCCGCGGGTGAACAGCGCCGAACCATGCGCTCGCGGCAGTACGCCGGTGCGAATCGTGATCGGCCGTACAGTTCGCGTGTCACGTCCATCTATGCGCGGCTCACCATCGAGGACCTGGCCGCGCACGATTTTCGACTCGAGTTCAAAGAAGATGTCTTTAACGGTATTGGCATCGACGGTATCGTCAGCAGCGAGCTCATTCACGACGCGATCCCGAATCGCATCGACTTTCTCGGTACGCGCCTGCTTCTGTTTGATCCGATAAGCCTCACTCAGATCAGCCTGGACCGATTGCGTAACGCGCGCTATCAATGCCTGGTCTTTTTCGGGCGCGATCCAGTCCCACACGGGCTTCGCGGCTTCGTCGGCGAGTTCGTTGATCGCATTGATCACCGCCTGCATCTGCTCGTGTCCGAACATGACTGCACCCAGCATGACGTCCTCCGACAACTGGTCGGCCTCGGATTCGACCATCAGAACCGCTTGCAATGTTCCGGCGACGACCAGATTCAACCGCGAATTCTTTAGGTCTGACGCAGTCGGGTTCAGCAGATAATCGCCATTTACATAGCCGACCCGGGCCGCCCCGATCGGACCGTCGAAGGGAATGCCGGAAAGCGCGAGTGCGGCAGACGCACCTATCATCGCCGGGATATCTGAATCAACCTCGTTGTTAGATGAAAGAACGGTCGCAACGACCTGAATTTCGTTGTAAAAGTTATCCGGAAACAACGGGCGAATCGGTCGATCGATCAAGCGCGAAGTAAGAGTTTCCTTCTCTGATGGGCGGCCTTCGCGCTTAAAAAAACCGCCGGGTATTTTCCCGGCGGCGTAGGTACGTTCCTGATAATCGACAGTCAACGGGAAAAAATCCTGCCCGGGTTTGGCTGATTTTTTACCGACCACTGTGACCAGCACGACCGTATCGTCGAGACTCACCATGACTGCGCCGTGCGCTTGACGTGCAATTTCGCCGGTTTCCAGCGTCAATTGCTGGGAGCCATAACTCAACGTTTTCTTATGTTTCAATGGTAATCCTTTGATGTCATGTCGTTCGATGTAAAACTACGATGTAAAACTATTTACGCAGGCCGAGCCGTTCGATCAGGCTGCGGTAGCCGTCAGCATTTTTTGTCTTCAAATAATCTAGCAGTTTTCTGCGCTGACTCACCATACGCAGCAGACCGCGGCGCGAGTGATGATCTTTGACGTGCGATTTGAAATGATCAGTCAGGCCGTTGATACGCGCCGTCAACAAAGCGACCTGGACCTCGGGAGAACCCGTATCGCCCTGCGCGCGCTGGTAATTGCCCATGATCTGAGCCTTGTCCGTCGTAGTGATCGTCATGCTTCCTCCGGAATAATCGAATATTTTACCTTAAGCCGATGCTTAGGGAACCTCTGATTAAGTCCCACGCGGATCGCGTTTCGACAAGAACGGGCTGGCTGCTAGACGCGCAGCGCAGCATCAGTAGCCGGACTACGGGCAAGCTGCGCGGCGACGCAGACGGCCCGTTATCGTCGAAACCCGCAGGGACGGGCCTTTGCGGGCGGTCTGCTTTGTCGCGACGCTTGTGAAGGGAATGACCCTTCACTTCGCGCCGCTTCGCGCATCCCATCCCGCAAAGGCCCGTCGCGACCGCGCGGGATTTAATCAGAGGTTCCTCGGACAAACCGCTACGCTAAGCGCTCGGTGCTGATCAGTCGTTTCGGCGCGATCAAGCCTTCCGGGTCGATTTCGCCGACGCCGAGAAAACGATGATCGTGATCGTAAATGCGCAAATTGCCGGCGGTCGCCTGCATCGCGCAACAGACTGGCTTCCCCTGCAATAGCGCGCGGCTATCAGCAGCGTCGAGCATGACCGACGGCAGCGTGGACAGCAGGCTGTCTTCGTTGCGTAGCCTGCTGTCGCGCTCGACGGAAGTCATCGCCTCGAGTTGCATCAGGGCGAGCGCTTCCTCGACCCGTAATCCGCCGACCGCCACGCGTCGCAATGCCTTCAGATGGGCGCCGCAGCCGAGTGTCCTGCCGATGTCCTCGGCAAGTACTCGAACATAAGTGCCTTTGCTGCAACGAACGCTCACATCGATTTCGTCGGGCCGCGCGTTAATCAACTCAAGCTGGAAAATATGAACGAAACGCGGCGCTCTTTCCAACTCGATCCCCTGGCGCGCATAGGTATATAGCGCCCTGCCGTCGCGCTTCAGCGCGCTGTACATCGGCGGAACTTGCTGAATATCGCCGACGAAATGAACCAGCGCTGCTTC
>JACMKV010000193.1 GCA_014379915.1 Burkholderiales bacterium | reverse complement strand
AGGCCAATGAAAAGCCGTGAAATCTTTTTTGATACGAACGTGCTGCTGTACCTGTTGTTTGCCGAGGACAAGAAAGCAGACAGGGCGGAGGAAGTCATGCCGACGGTGGAATATCAGCGTGCCGGTGCTCAATGAATTCGCCAGTGTCGCGAGGCAGAAGCTTGGAATGCCGTGGAGCGAAGTCCGCGAGGTATTGGCTCGGGTGCGCGATGTGTGTCCCGTCGAATCGATGACGGTCGAGGGCCATGATCGCGGTACGTTGCTATCGGAACGCCATGGTTTCTCGATCTATGACGCGATGATCGTCGCTTCGGCGCTGGCGGGTTGTTCGACGCTTTACTCCGAGGACATGCAGGACGGCCAGCTTATCGACGGCCGACTTACTATTCGAAACCCGTTTGTCGCAGCGTGACCGCGAGGCCGAGAGCGACCACCAAAGTTTTCCACGGGCAGGCCCCATGATAGTCGGGCTTCTGACCAATGAGCCAAACAGAGACTGTTCATGCTCAGTACATCGCCGCGACATGTAACACCCGTAGTAATGCAGCACGTCGAAGAGGCAGCTGTCCTGCGCAGCACACGCACGACGCTCGTCAAAGCGCCGCACGTCAAATTGCACCACCTTCGCCGGCTGGATAACCGGCTGATTGCACACCTCGACGGCATTGCCGTTGCCGGAGAATATGGCGCGCATCTTGGCGAAGCCGCGCTGGCGTCGCCCGGTGCTGGTGAAGTTTTCGTGTCCGCGGTGGGCGCGATCGAGAGCAATCATATTTCGCATCTGCACAAGTTATTTTCTCTAGCGGAAGCCATTCCTGAAGCTCAGCCCGGCTTGCTCTCCGCCTTCGGTTGGGTTTCAGCCCAGCATCTTCAAGGCATCACGAAAGAACTGCTTGCCTCCGCAAATCCGCTCCGCCGAATGGTCGGCATCGCCGCCTGTGCAATGCATAGGCTCGATCCGGGTAGGGCGCTGGACGCGGCATTGTCCGATCCTGATCCGGCCTTGCGCGCCCGGGCTTTGCGCGCGGCGGGCCAACTCGGGCGGCGTGATTTGCTTGCGGCCAGCGTTAATTTGCTTTCGGATGAAGATGCGAGGTGTCGATTCCGGGCCGCATGGTCGGCGGTGCTGCTCGGGGAGCGCGCATCAGCGGTCGAGGCCCTCGTGGCGAGTATCCATGCTCCCGGCCCGTTCCGCGATCGGGCGTTGCAGTTGACCCTCAAGTTGCTGGACGGCGCGGCTGCCCATGCACTGCTCAAGCAACTCGCCCGAGATCAGAAGGAGATCCGCGCCTTGATCCGCGGTAGCGGCATCTCGGGTAATCCGGCATTCGTGCCGTGGCTTATCAAGCAGATGGGCGATGACAAGCTTGCTCGCATCGCAGGGGAGTCGTTCAGCCTGATCACCGGTACGGACCTCGCATGGCTCGATCTCGAGCGTAAACCGCCGGAAAATTTCGAATCAGGCCCCAATGACGATCCGAATGACGACGATGTTGGCATGGACGAGGATGACGGCCTTCCCTGGCCGGATTCGGCCCGCGTTCAAGCGTGGTGGGATGGCAATTCGCATCTTTTCGATTCCAAGATGCGCTATTTCATGGGCGCGGCCGTCACTATGGAACATTGCATTACCGTCCTGAAGGAAGGCTATCAGCGGCAGCGCATCGCTGCCGCCGAATACCTGTGCCTTTTGCACCCCGGCACCATTCTTTTCAATACCGCGGCACCGGCATGGCGGCAACAGCGCTGGTTAGCGAAGATGGCATGAAGTGGGGGCCCAACACATCCTCGCGGCCCTCGGCGCGATCTTCCTTGTTCTCGCGGTAGCGCGCATAAGCAAAGATGGCCGCCTGGCGCCGGGGTCGCGCGCTTGGTTGATTATCGGCGCGGTGTTTTGCCTCGTTAGCTTCTGGCTTTGGTTCCGCTGAAACGCTATCGGGTAGGCGCGGGTTCGCGACGGGTCAATCCGCCGTACCAGAAGGCTGCTCTCCGTCGCTGCTTGTCTTATTTCCCCGTTGTAGGTAGGCAAGTAGCGCCATAGCAGACCGGACAAGGCTAAATCCGTGGACTACAATTGTGGCAACCGGAAGAGAGGGAGGCCGGCGTTAGCCAGTCGAAGGAGCTCCTGATGATCACGATCAAGGTTGCCACCTTAAACGGTAAAGCCGTGGCGCAGCCGATCGCCGCGGAATTCGATGAAACGGGCGGTAGCATCGGGCGCAGCGCCGAAAACGCACTTGTACTGCCGGATCCGCAGCGCCAGATTTCCCGAACCCACGCTTCAGTTGTTTTTGCCGCGGGTTGCTATGCCATTCGTGATCAAGGCAGCGTGAGCCCGGTCTATGTGAACGGACGGCCTTTGGGCAACGGCCACGAGACGCCGATCAAGGATGGCGATGAGATTCGCATCGGCCCCTATACCTTGCAGGTCATCTTGCAGGTCAGCCAGAGCATGCGCATGCCGGGCGAGCGCACTCTGCTGCGCGTCGACGCCGAAGTCGATCGGATCGAGCCGACTTTTGGCGGCGATCTTGCCGAGGTAAAAGACGATCCCCTGGGATTTTTCGGAAGCGGTCAGGCGAGCCCCGCTAAATCATCGAATCCGTTTGCGGATTTGCTTGCGCCAGTGCCTGCGCGGCCTTCCGCCGCGCCTCAGCCGGTCCCGCGCGATACCCGACGTGCGCCGTCATCAAGGAATGAAAAGGCGCCGAGCGCTGCTGCTCATACGCGGGCAGCAAAAACCCCAAGTCAGAATCAAATCTTCGACGATCCTTTTGCCGAGCGGCCCGCGGACCAGCCGAACGAGGGTCTCGCCGGCGCTTATGGCCTGCCCGACGATTTTGATTTTGCGGCGGCGTCGAACCAAAACGTGGACCAGCTTTTCGGGCTGGAAAGGAACGCGGATGCCGACCTGTTGCCTGCCGACTCCTCTCATGCCGAGCCCTTCAGCCCGTCGAAAACCCGGCCTGCGGCCGATCCGTTTTCCGTCCTCGATTCGCCATGGGAGGAAGCTGAATCGTTCGGGGCGCAACGCGACAACACGCCCGAAATCCACGGCTCCTTCAGTCCGCCGAAGGCGGTGCCGGATCCCGCAATGCGCGGCGCGCAGATACCGGAAAGCGCAGAATTTTCGGAGCCATTGCCGCCTTCACGCTCACCGCTGGCGAGCGACAGCATGATTCTCTCGTGGAATAACGGCGAGACGGAAAACGCCCCCGCGGATATCAAGACCGTGGTGGTCAAACCGTCTGAACAGCGCGATGCCGGCGCGCGACGAGGCGGCACTGCGCCGAGAATGAAAACGGAGCCGGTTGACCCCGGGCGAAACGAGCGCACACGAGCAAGCAATGTTGTGCCGCAGTCGCCTTCGGTTAAAGCAGCGGACGCGATATCCCGCGAAGAGTTGCTGCGAGCGTTTCTCAGCGGCGCTGGCGTGCCCGATCTCGACATACACGGGGGGCTCACGCCTGCGCTGATGAATGTTTTCGGCAAGATGTTGCGGGAGTCGACTCAGGGTACGCTCGATCTTCTGCTGGCGCGCGCGCTGACCAAGCGCGAAGTTCGCGCTGAGATGACCGTGATCGTGGCACGCGAGAACAATCCGCTGAAATTCGCGCCGAATGTCGAAGCAGCATTGTCCCATCTGTTAGCGCCGCAAGGCCGCGGCTTTCTGACGCCGCTGCGCGCGATGAAGGACGCTTATGACGATTTACGCGCCCATCAGTTTGCATTGACCGCGGGAATGCGCGCCGCGCTTGCCGCAGTGCTGACGCGCTTTGATCCAAGCAAACTCGAACACCGGCTCACTCAGAAGGGCATGATCGATACGCTGGTGCCGATGAAGCGCAGAGCCCGGCTCTGGGATTTGTTCGAAGAGCTCTACGGCGATATCTCAAGGGAAGCCGAGGACGATTTTCATAGCCTGTTCGGCAAGGAATTTTTGCGCGCTTACGAAGCACAGCTAGACAAGCTCGAGCGCGACGAACAAAGCGAAAATCATTGACCCACATGCAGCTCGAAATTTCGGTCTTATCGAAGCCTGGCGGACGCAGCGCGAACGAAGATGCGTGCGGCTTCTGGTCGAGCCCCACGACCTGCTTCTGCGTGGTCTCGGATGGGGCGGGTGGGCATCGCGGCGGCGATGTTGCGTCCAAGCTCGTCGTTCAGCATGTGCTTGCCATGTTTAAGCAGATCGGCGATAGCTCGGAAGCAGCGATCAAGGTGGCGCTGAAGTCGGCCAATAGCGCGATCATCGCCGAGCAGCAGCGCAGTTCAGAGCTATCCGACATGCGGGCAACGGTTGTCGTGCTCGCCGTCGATACCGCGCGCCGTGTCGCAGCCTGGGGGCATCTCGGCGATTCGCGTCTCTACTGTTTTCGACAGCGTCGCGTTATCGTGCAAACGCGGGATCACAGCGTGGCGCAGAATATGGTTGATGCCGGCTATTTGCAGCAGGCAGAAATCCGCGCGCTGCCTAAACGTAACGCATTGATGGGCGCTCTTGGCGAAGAAGACGGCGTCGAGCCGCTCATCGAAACCGGGTTCGCAGTCAATGCCGGGGATACTTTTTTACTCTGTACCGACGGCTTGTGGGAGTATATCGAGGAAGCGATGATGGAGCGTTTGCTGAAAGCATCCAACACCATGGAAGAATGGCTGAAGGTGCTCGAGAGCGAAGTGCTGGCCCAGGGCCGAGCTGCGCAAGACAATTATTCGGCACTCGTCATATCATGCAGCGATGCTGACGAGGTAACGCTTATGCGCCCAAGCGAAGTTGCGCGCGAGGAGTATTGAGCTCGGTCAGCTTGGATCTCTTACTAATAGTGAAGGAGGGGACGTCATGAAAACGCGATCACTAGTTTTTTTACTAGCAGCTTTCGCTATGCCAGCCGCCGCCGAAAGCGGCAAAGTACTGCAGGGCGAGCAGATAACCGAATCCGCCCTGATCGAAGCGCTCACGCCGACCGAAAATATCCGCACGCGCAGCATTCGGGTCACCCGAGACCAGGCCGAGCCGGCGCAACCCGCAAAAGCATCGTTGTTGATCATCTTTGATACCAACTCGGCCAACTTGACGCCGCGCGCCAAGCACTCACTCGATGCCGTAGGCCGCGCGTTAAAGTCCGACGATCTCGCCGAGTTCAAGTTTGTGATTGAAGGCCATGCCGATCCGCGCGGCGGCCCTGAATTGAATCAACGGCTTTCGCAGGCGCGAGCCGAATCCGTCCGCCAATATCTAGTGCGGGCTCACGGTGTGGAAGAAAGACGCATGGGCGCGGTAGGGAAGGGCGACAGCGAGTTGATGAACTCACAAAATCCCATTGCTGCGGAAAACCGCCGGGTGACAATAGTAAATACGTTGAAATAGCGTCCCCGTTCGAATGAGCGCGGACTCAGCGATGGGCCTTTCATGAAAGCCTGTCGCTTGCTAGGCATTGCCGCCAAACGTACCCGACCGTATCGGCCCGCAGACCAACGGCAAAGAAGTACACGGCCGAGTTCAAGGAGCTGGCCGTCAAGCGCGTGAAAGCTGGCCAGGGAATCGGCGCCGTGGCCCGAGCGGTGAGGATATTGCGCAGATCATCGGCGGCCAGCAAGGAAATGGCGGCTGAGACCTTGAGCGAAACCATAAGTACGGTTTGCGGACCTTAGTCTGGTTGCTTGGCGGTTCTTACGTTCATGAAAATCACTAGGTGCAACCAGTCTTTTTCGCTATTGGCGTACGCCCGTCAACGCGTATAATTCAAATCATCAACTTGATTAACAACCAACGGAGACGACCATGGCCTGGAACAAACCCGAGTTTACCGATATGCGTTTTGGCTTCGAAGTCACAATGTATATTCTGAATCGCTAGATTCAAAATGCTTGAAAAAAAGGCTGCCTTCGGGCAGCCTTTTTGTTTTTGGAAAGCTTGGCTTCAAGCTCCTTTGATTCGTCTGGGCCGGGCCGCTCTCTAACACCCACTCCCCCATCCGCCCTTCCCGTCGAGGGAGCAGGAGAAAAAAGACAAAGCTAGGGTTTTTGAGTTTTCTCCGTGTTCTCCGTGTTCTCTGTGGCTTACGCGGGCCGGCAAATAATGCTGCCGTCACCGCGCCGCGTTAAAATCCGGTCATCTCCGCATGCTAGAGTAATTTACATGGACGATGTTCTCGCTGCCGTAGATCTTGGCTCAAACAGTTTTCGCGTGCAGGTCGCACGCGTCGTCGGCGATCTTGTTTATCCACTTGATTCGCTCAAGGAAACCGTTCGTCTCGCCGCCGGCCTGACCGAGGACAAGTATCTCGATGCGGCATCGCAGAAACGCGCGCTCGAGTGCCTGATGCGCTTCGGTGAGCGTCTGCGCGGTTTACCCGCCGAGGCGGTGCGGGCGGTCGGGACCAATTCGCTGCGCGTGGCAAAAAACGCTGCGGAATTCCTGCTTGAAGCAGAGCGGGCGCTGGGCTTCCCGATCGAGATCGTCGCCGGCAGGGAAGAGGCGAGGCTGATCTATCTCGGCGTCGCCAACAGTCTGCCGGCAGGGACGCAAACCCGGTTGGTCGTCGATATCGGCGGCGGCTCGACCGAGATCATCATCGGTTGCGGCACCGAGCCGATCAAGCTGGAAAGTCTTTACATGGGTTGTGTAAGTTATACCCGCCGTTTTTTTCCCGACGGAAAGTTTACCGCGCAAAACTTGCGGCAGGCTGAACTCGCCGCGCAAATCGAGTTGCAGACTATCGCCAAGGAATTCAGCTCTGCGTCATGGGAGCAGGCGATCGGTTCGTCGGGAACCGCCAGCGCGATCGCGGACGTGCTCGAAGCGAACGGCTATGCCGAATCCGGCATCACCGGCGAAGGTTTGCTGAAGTTGCGCGCAGCGCTGGTGAAAGCCGGCGACATCAACCGCTTGTCGCTGCCCGGTTTGTCGGCCGACCGTGCGCCCGTGCTGCCGGGCGGTTTCGCCATCATGAAGGCGGTGTTTTCCGAACTGGGCGTGCGCCACATGATTACGTCGAGCGGTGCGATGCGCCAGGGAATTCTGTACGACATGCTCGGGCGCGCGCATCAACACGATATACGCGATGTGACGGTGCGCCAGTTCATGCAGCGTTATCATGTCGATGGCGCACAAGCAGGGCGCGTCAAGGCGCTGAGCTTGCGGCTGCTAAGCCAGTTCGACCAGGGTTTCCGCTCCGAGCGCGCTGCCATGGCGAGGCTGACGGGATGGGCGGCCGACTTGCACGAGATCGGTATTTCGGTCGCATACAGCGGTTACCACAAGCACTCGAGTTATATCATCAAGAACGCCGACATGCCGGGCTTCTCGAAAATGGAGCAGGGGCGTCTCGCGCTGCTGACGCTCGCCCATCGCGGCTCGTTGCTGAAAATCCGCGATGTTATCGTGCGCGAAAGCGATTGGGCGATCGTGATCGCGTTGCGGCTCGCAACCCTGTTTCAGCGCAGCCGCAGCGATATCGCGCTTCCGGAAATCCGCTCCGTGCTCGACGGTGAACGGCACTGCCTCGACATCGATCGCGAATGGCTCGCGCTCAATCCGCAAACCGAGCACGCGCTGCGCGAAGAAGTGCGGGAGTGGAAAAAACTGAAATTCGAACTGAAAATCACGGCTTTGTGCGATCCCGAAAGCAGTCCGGAGCTGGTTGCTTGAACACTTTCATGCCGCACTCCCGCGCGCGTCAAATGAGCGCTCGGCAACGAGCGCATTGCCTTCAGGAAGCTGGGGCAACGTCCTCGTCGGGCGTGCCGAGATCGGCGAGCAACTTCGATTGTGCGCTCGGCGTCTTGCCGCGCCGCGAAGCCTTCTTGTAAGTGCCGTTCGACTGCAAGTCCCAGGCGCCGCCATTGTTGGTCAGGTAAGGCTTCAACCCCTCGCGCAGCAGGCGCCGCTTCAGCTTGCTGTCGAGTATCGGAAAGCAGATTTCGATGCGGCGAAAGAAGTTGCGCTCCATCCAGTCGGCGCTGGATAGATACGTGTCGTGTGCGCCGTCGTTCGTGAAATAAAAAATTCGCGTATGTTCGAGAAAGCGGCCGACCACCGAACGCACGCGAATGTTTTCCGAAACGCCGGCAAGGCCGGGACGAAGCGCGCAAACGCCGCGGACGATCAGATCGATGCTGACGCCTGCCTGCGATGCTTCATACAGCGCGGCTATGATTTTCGGTTCGAGCAGCGCGTTCATTTTGGCGATGATCGCCGCTTTGCGGCCGGCCTGTGCGTGCCGCGTTTCAGTCTGGATCGCGCGCAATATCTCGCCATGCAGCCGGAACGGCGCGAGCCACAAGTGCTTCAGTTTGCCGGCGCGGCCGAGGCCGGTTAGCTGCGCGAACACTTCGTGCATGTCGGCGCATAGCGCTTCATGGCAAGTGAATAAACCGCAATCGGTGTACAGCGTTGCCGTGCGGGAGTGGTAGTTGCCGGTTCCGAGGTGCGCATAGCGGCGCAGGCCGTCTTGCTCACGGCGCACGATCAGCGCCATTTTTGCGTGCGTTTTATGGCCGACCACGCCGTAAACGACATGCGCGCCGACATGCTCCAGGCGGCTCGCCCAATTGATATTCGCCTCTTCATCGAAGCGCGCCAGCAGTTCGACGACGACGGTAACTTCCTTGCCGCTTTGCGCGGCGGCGATCAGGGTTTCCATCAACTCCGAATCGGTGCCGGTCCGGTAAACCGTCTGCTTGATCGCCACCACCTGTGGGTCGCTCGCGGCCTGCTTGATGAAATCGATAACGGGTTTGAATGACTGAAAAGGGTGATGAAGCAGAATGTCGCCTTTGCGGATCGCCCGGAACAGGTCGCGCTGCTTGACGAGAGCAGCCGGCACGCCCGGAACGAACGGCACGAACTTCAAGTCGGGACGAGCGACGCGATCGGGAACATTCATCAGACGCACCAGATTGACCGGGCCGTTGACGCGGTACAGGTCTGCACTGGCCAAGCCGAATTGCTGGAGCAGGAAGTCGGCCATGATCTGCGAGCAATTGTCGGCGACTTCGAGCCGCACAGCGTTGCCGAAATGACGCTGCGGCAATTCGCCCTGCAGCGCCGTGCGCAGGTTCTTTACCTCTTCCTCGTCGACGAAAAGATCGCTGTTGCGCGTCACCCGGAATTGATAACAGCCGAGCACGTCCATGCCGCTGAACAAGTCGCCGATATGCGCGTGCAGGATGGATGACAGAAATATGAAACTGTAATCGGCGCCGGCGAGCTCGGCCGGTAGACTGATCACGCGCGGCAAGACGCGCGGCGCCTGTACGATGGCGGCGCCGGAATTGCGGCCGAATGCATCGCGCCCATCCAGCTCCACCGCGAAATTCAGGCTCTTGTTCAACACGCGCGGAAACGGATGAACCGGATCGAGACCGATCGGCGTCAGCACCGGAATCATCTCGCGCAGGAAATAGCTTTTGACCCATTCGCGCTGGCCGGCATCCAGTTCGTCGCGGCGCAGAAATCGTATGCTGTGCTCGGCAAGCTGCGGCAAAATGTTTCCGTTGAACAGCTTGTACTGGCGGGCAACCAACTCGTGGCTTTGCGTTGCGACCAGCGAAAGAATTTGCGCGGCACTGAGGCCGTCGGGGCTGTTGACTCGCGCCTTAAGGTCGAGCTGCTCTTTCAATCCGGCGACGCGGATCTCGAAAAATTCGTCGAGATTGCTGCTGACAATGCAAAGATATTTCAGGCGTTCGAGCAGCGGCACTTCAACATTTTCGGCCAGCGCGAGCACGCGGCGATTAAACTCGAGCTGCTGCAGCTCCCGATTCAGATAAAGGTCCGGGGAGCGATATTGGGCCAAAACGCTGGCGCCTTTTTCTGTTTGCGTGGCAGGCATGTGAATGTCTTAAAAATGTAGCACGCGCAGGTTACGAATTTGTTGCCAGTATAAGACGAATCGTTTTATGCGATTTGCTTGAGATGCGCCGCTCCTCCTCAAGCTACTCCACCCCGCCGCTTCGCGCCGCCTCCTCAGAGAGCGCGGGAGGGAGTTCGATAGGCTTTTGGTCTCTCCCCTCCTTTCGAAGGAGGGGAGGCGCACAGCGGGGTGGTTAGCGGAGTACTTGGCGAGCCGGTTCGTTTATTGCCTCGATCCTTGCAGCAACTTATAAAGACGATGTTCGTCCCGGCGCCCGCAGTTTTCAAGCCTCGCGAAGGCACGAGTAAAAAGGGCAGGAATATCGGTGATGTTCGTGCTGGAACCGCTGATAGAATCCAAAAAGCACAACGTCAGAGCTGCCCGCGATCGAATGCCGACAATGCTGAAAAAACTGCTGCTCATTATCCTGTTTGTCTTTCCGGCTTTTACGAGCTCCGCGCAGCCCTTGCACAAGGACGTCGAGCGGTTCATTCGGGAGGTTGCGGCGAGGCATCATTTCAAAGTGCCGGCGCTGCGGCAGACGATGCGCGAGGCGCGCTTTCAGCCGTCGATCATCAGGGCGATTACCACGCCTGCGACGACCAGGCCATGGAGTGAATATTACCCTCCGTTTCTGACCGCTTCCCGTATCGAAGGCGGTGCGCAGTTCTGGCACGAGCACAAAGCCGAGCTTGCGCGGGCCGAGCGCGATTTCGGCGTCGCGCCGGAAATCATCGTGGCGACGATAGGAGTGGAGACGCTTTACGGCAAGAATACCGGGCGCTATCGCGTGCTCGACGCGCTGGCTACGCTGGCGTTTCATTACCCGCGGCGCGGTGAATTTTTTCGCAACGAGCTCGAACAATACCTGCTGCTTGCACGCGAAACCGGCTTCGATCCACTGACCTTGAAAGGCTCGTATGCCGGAGCGATGGGGCTGGGGCAATTTATTCCGAGCAGCTATCGACGCTACGCCATCGATTTCGATGGCGACGGCCAGATCAATTTGTGGCATCCGGCGGACGCGATCGGCAGCGTCGCGAACTATTATCGCGAGTACGGCTGGCAACACGGCGCACCGGTCGTGCTCCGCGCTGGCGCATTCGACAATGATTATCAGCAGTTTCTGCAGCGCGATATCAAACCGCAAACGACGCTCGCCGAATTCCAAAGCGCGCTGGTGACGGTTCGCGAACCATTGCCGGCCGATACGCTCGCCACGCTGTTTACGCTGGAAGCCGAAGATGGCCTGCAATACTGGCTGGGGCTGAACAATTTTTACGTAATTACGCGTTATAACCGCAGCGTTTTCTATGCAATGACGGTACATCTTTTGAGTCAGGAGATACTTCGTCGCAGGACGGAGCCCATGGTGGAAAGCAACGGCGATCGTCCGCAATAATTCGCACACCGCGCCGGCAAGTTGAAACGAGTCAGCGCATCTTTGCCGGACACGGT
>JACMKV010000192.1 GCA_014379915.1 Burkholderiales bacterium | reverse complement strand
GCGGCTATGCCGATTTGCAGGCGATGACGCTGCGCATGATCGGCGAACCTTCGCAACGCTATCGCGAGGACCCGGTGCGCATGCTGCGCGCCGTGCGTTTATCGGCCAAGCTCGGCATGACCATCGAAGACGCCACGCGCGCGCCGATCGCCGAACTCGCGCCGCTGCTGCGCAATGTACCGACCGCACGCGTATTCGACGAAATGCTCAAGCTGCTGCTGTCCGGGCACGCTGCCGAATGCATCGTGCGTTTGCGCGAGGAGGGTTTACAGCACGGCCTGCTGCCAATGCTCGATGTGATTCTCGAACAGCCGATGGGCGAGCGCTTTGTCATGCTCGCCTTGAAAGCGACCGACGCGCGCGTGCTCGCCGATGCGCCGGTGTCGCCGGGATTTCTGTTCGCCGCGCTGCTCTGGCATGAGGTCCTGGCGGCGTGGAATGCCGCGCAGCAAGCCGGCATGAAATCAGCGCCGGCGCTGTTTGAGGCGATGGATCAGGTCATCGATTCGCAGGCCGAAAAACTGGCGATTCCACGCCGTTTCGGCATCACCATGAAGGAGCTGTGGACACTGCAGGCGCGTCTCTTGAATCGCTCCGGGCGCCGTCCTTACCGCATGCTCGAACATCCGCGATTCCGCGCTGCGTTCGATTTTCTGCTCCTGCGCTGCGCCAGCGGCGAAGTCGAAGCGGAGCTCGGCGAATGGTGGCAGCGTTTTGCCGAAGCCAATGAGAGCGAGCGCGAAGCGATGCTGCTGACGGATACAGAGCCGAAACGCCGGCGCCGGCGGCGCTCGAAAAAACCGGCAGGCGCGCCGTCCCCGCCTGCTGAGCAATGAGTGCGGCAGTGGCGAAGCAAGGCGAAGTGCAAGCCTTCATTGCGCTCGGCAGTAATCTTGCCGAGCCGCGAGCGCAGATCGAGCAGGCGTTCGATGCCTTGCGCACCTTGCCGGATAGCCGCTTCATTCGCCATTCGTCGTTATACCGAAGCGCGCCGGTAGGCTATGCCGATCAGCCGGATTTCATCAATGCGGTCGCCGAGATCGCTACCGCGCTGGCGCCGCAGGCTTTACTTGCAGCGCTGCTGGACATCGAAAAACGCCACGGCCGGGTACGCGAATTTTCCAATTCTCCGCGTACTTTGGATCTCGATTTGTTGCTCTATGCCGATCTCTCGCTGAACGAGCGCGGCCTGATGCTGCCGCATCCGCGCATGCACGGTCGCGCGTTTGTCCTCGTGCCGCTGGCCGAGATCGCGCCGGAAACCGTTATTCCAGGCGTAGGTCCGATCAAAAAGCTGCCGAACTGCAATCCAGAATCCTTGATGAAACTTGATAACAAGCACGATGCCTCTCGATAAATACCGCTACATCGCAATCGAAGGGCCGATCGGCGCCGGTAAAACCAGCCTGGCGCGCCAGCTCGCCGAACGCTTCGGCGCCGGGCTGCTGCTCGAAGATCCAAACGCCAATCCTTTCTTGCCGGGTTTTTATCGCGATCTGCGGCGCTACGCGCTACCGACGCAACTGTTTTTTCTGTTTCAGCGCATCGAACAACTCGACGGCCTGACGCAAAGCGATTTGTTCCGGCGCTCGACCATCGCCGATTTCCTCCTGGAAAAAGATATGCTGTTCGCGCGTCTGACGCTGAACGACGACGAACTGCGGCTGTATAACGAGATGTATCGGCATTTGCAGCCGCGCGCGCTGACGCCCGATTTGGTGATCTATCTGCAGGCCTCACCGGCTACGCTGATCGGGCGCGTGAAGCGCCGCGGACTTCAGTACGAAAAAGGCATTACGGAAGATTACCTGGCACGGCTGACCGAAAGTTACAGCCGCTTTTTTCATCAATACGATGCTGCGCCGCTCTTGATCATCAATAGCGACAACCTGAATTTTGTCGACGAGCCGCCCGATTTCGATCTGCTAATCCAGCAGATCGACGAAATGCGCGGGCAGCGCGAGTTCTTCAGTTTCGGCCTGACCTAAGCTTAACAACTCTCGATATAAGCGATGCGGACCACGCTATATTCCTTGCAAACCATGGCGCGCGAAGGTACCAAGATCGCGGCGCTGACCTGCTACGACGCGAGCTTCGCGGCGCTTCTCGACGCCGCCAACGTCGATCTGCTGCTGGTCGGTGATTCGCTCGGAATGGTGCTGCAGGGACACGACTCGACTTTGCCGGTAACGGTCGCCGACATCGCCTATCACACAGCGTGTGTCGCGCGCGGCGCGAAGCGGGCTTTCATCGTTGCCGACATGCCGTTCGGCAGTTACCAGACGAGTCCGGCCGCCGCCTTCGACAACGCCGCAAGGTTCATGGCTGCGGGCGCACACATGGTCAAGATCGAAGGCGGCGAGGCGATGTGCGAAACGATCGAATTTCTGACTCGGCGCGGCATCCCGGTCTGCAGTCATCTTGGCTTGATGCCGCAGTCGGTGCATCAGGCGGGCGGGTATCGCGTACAGGGCAAGGGGGATGCGGGCGCGCGGCGCATGCTCGAAGATGCGAAAGGAGTTGCCGAAGCCGGGGCGGGCATACTCGTCCTGGAAGCGATACCCGCGGCGCTTGCTCGCGATATCACCAGGGCGCTCGAAATTCCGACGATAGGGATTGGGGCCAGCGTCGATTGCTCCGGCCAGGTGCTGGTGCTGCACGATATGCTCGACATCTATCCGGGGCGAAAAGCGCGCTTCGTGAAAAATTTCATGCAAGGCGCGGATAGCGTGCGGGCCGCGGTCGAGGCGTATGTAACGGCGGTGAAAGCGCGCACTTTTCCGTCTCCCGAGCATTGCTTCCAGGAAGAGCGAGGAGGCGCGTAAACGGTAGGGGTCGCTAAACCAGAACCCGTCTTACCCGGCCCGCAGCAACACAGGGCCAGATGACATCGGGCGGGGTCGCGTAGCACCCGTCCTATCCCCTCCTTTCAGAGGAGGGGATACACGCAGGATCGGACTAGCGCGTTAGTAAGAAACCTCTGAGCATGACATCCTGAGCGAAGCGAAGGATCGCTTTTCCCTGAATCAAAAGCAGATTCTTCGGCTGACGCCTCCAGAATGACGCTTACGCAGAGGCTCCTTAACTCAATTTTGCAAAGATGGAAACGATCGCGTCAATTCTCTCTTTGCGCGAACATCTGGGAAGCAAGGCTTCCGTCGCGCTAGTGCCAACCATGGGTAATCTGCACGACGGCCATATGGCATTGATGAAGCTCGCGCGCGCGCATGCGTCGACGGTCGTCGCAAGCATTTTTGTCAATCGTCTGCAGTTCGGCCCTGCGGAAGATTTCGACCGCTATCCGCGCACGCTTACAGAAGATTGCGCCAAACTCGCCGACGCTGGCGTCGATATCGTATTCACACCCGATGAGAGCGAATTGTATCCGGCGCCGCAGCAGGTTTTTATCGAGCCGCCGCCAATCTCCACCGATTTGTGCGGCGCGTTCCGGCCTGGACATTTCCGCGGTGTGGCTACCGTCGTGACGAAATTGTTCAACATCGTCCAGCCGCAGTTCGCGGTGTTCGGCAAAAAGGACTATCAGCAGTTGCACGTAATCCGCGCGTTGACCGCCCAGCTCAACTTGCCGATAGAGATTCTCGCCGGAGAGACGTTGCGCGCTGACGATGGCCTCGCGCTCAGTTCGCGGAACCGCTATTTGCAGGCGACGGACCGCGCCGAAGCATCCCGCCTGTTCAGGGTTTTGCAGGGAATCAAGGCGGCGGTCGCAGCCGGCGCGGCTGACTTGGCCGAACTTGAAAACAACGCCAAAATAGACCTTGACACCCACGTATGGCGCGCGGAATATGTTGCAGTGCGGGAAAGGAATAGTCTAGGTTTTGCGGGAGCGGAAGACGCGCAATTGGTAGCATTAGCGGCAGCGTGGATAGGCAATACCAGATTGATCGATAACGTAGAGATCGACAGAGGCGCGGGCGCTGTCTAACCAAATCGAGCCGCTGCAGTCGTCGGCCGACGGATTGGAAGTTAAGCAGGCCGTCACCCATTATGAGAATTGCGGCGAAATTGCGAGGGATGCCATGCAAAGAACCATGCTGAAATCGAAGCTGCATCGGGTAACCGTTACCCACTCGGAATTGCATTACGAGGGCTCGTGCGCGATCGATGAAAACCTGCTCGACCCGGCCGATATCCGCGAATACCAGCAAATTGACATCTATAACGTCAGTAATGGCGAGCGCTTCACGACCTATGCGATACGTGCCGAGCGCGGTTCAGGAACAATTTCGGTCAATGGCGCGGCAGCCCATAAAGCAAGTCCGGGCGATCTTCTGATTATTGCCAGCTACGCCGTCTACAACGAACTCGAGCTGCACAAGTTCCAGCCGCGGCTGATTTACGTCGATGCGCACAACCGCATCGTCAGCGAGCGCAGCAGCATTCCTGTTCAGGCAGCCTGAGCCCGTATCGATACAGCTGCTTCATTCGATCATTTATTCAATCGGTCGGATTGCATCGCACGTCGTCGCTGCTAAGCGATATAAAGTCGTCATGGTAGTTTCAGATCGATAAGCAATCCCGAGTGGTCGGACAGATGTGAAACCTTTGGCGACCGGATTACCGCCGGCTTCCTGCCGTGTCAGTCTGGTGCCGGGAGGGGGAATCGAACCCCCATGGTGTTGCCACCGCGGGATTTTGAGTCCCGTGCGTCTACCAATTCCGCCATCCCGGCCGGC
>JACMKV010000191.1 GCA_014379915.1 Burkholderiales bacterium | reverse complement strand
GCGCATCTACCTACTCCCTTGGGCCGGCGCTGACCGATAAACCGGCGCCGCTATCCATTACTGTGGACGAAACGCGTCAGACCCGCTCAGAATCCAAGGTTGAAGGTCACGAATCCACGCCGTGTGAAAAACTGCTCGTCCGCCGCTTCCGGATAGGAGAGCCCGGTGACATGCGCGCGATCGGTATTGCGAAAGGTCGCGGCATCGCCGAAACCGACGAGCTCGAAACCGGGCGGCAAGCGGTAGCCTTGGATGTCGATCAGATTGCGAAACTCGTCGTTGAAAAGACGCAAATCCACGCTGAGCCCATATTCGGGAATGCGGCCGAGATAACCGAGTTCTTTCGACACCACCGATTCCGGAGCCAGGCCGCCTTCAGCAAGGACGATCTGATCGAGCAGCAGATTGCGGGCGACGATTTTACGATCGCCTTGCTCTTCGAAAAAGCTCGGCGTGCGAAACGCTTTCGAAACGCCGGCGCGGAATGCGTGATTTGGCGAAAGGAGGAAATTCAGCGCGACGCGCGGCGAGATATCGGTCCCCGTGTAGTAATGGTTTTCCAGCATGGCGCCGGTATGCAGCAGCCATTGCGGCGTGATATGCCATTCCATCTGGCCGAACAGACGATACACCTCGCCTTCGAGCTCGGCGTCTCCGAAAAAGTCGCGCGAGAGCGTCTCGTCACGGCGTGCTTCCGCGCCCCATACCGTACGAACGCTCGAAACCGGCCTCGCGGTATGCTGGAATTCAAGGGTGCTGCGTGCGACATCGACGCTGTTGTCGAACGGCACGCCGAAATCGAGCCCCGGCACGTCATCGACGAAATAAGCGTCGGTAGTACGGGTTTCGGTATGGGAAAATCGCAGCGAAGTCGCGCTGTCGGCATCGGGAACGCGCTGCCAGTACAGTTGCAGTGCGCGATTCTGAGCGCTCGACCGGCGCGGCGAATCGAACGGATCGCCGAAAAAACCCTGCTCGCGGTGCCCATCGCTGTAGCCGAGATGGACTTCGAAATGATTGATCGCATCGATCCGGTAATCGCCGCGAAAGCTGGCCAAGTTGACCTGCTGGCGGTCGGGAATGGAGGCGAACCGGTCATCGCCGCGGGTTGCCAGGGTCAGCCGGTAATCGAGGTCGTCGATTTTCGAGCCGACGCGCAACAAGCCATCGGCGATATCGCGTTCGCCGGCGCGCACAGAAGCATAGACGCCGCGGTCCTGCGCCGGATGGCGCGTGATGATGTTGATCACAGCCTGAAATGAATTCGAGCCGTACGTCGCCGCGTTTGGCCCGCGCACGACTTCGATGCGCTCGATGTCTTCGATGGCGATCGGCAGGCTCGACCAGTCGACGTTATCGAATCCCGGACTGTAGATCGAACGGCCGTCGACGAGCACTTGCAGCCGGCGCGCCGATTCGTCGGCGAGCCCGTGATACGTCACGGAAGCCCGGTCGCCGCGGATATAACCGACGTTGAATCCGGGAAGCAGACGAAACAGATCCGGAATCCGGCGAAAACCCGATGCCCGTATCATCTCGTCGGTGATGATGGAAACCGCGACCGGCGCTTCCGACATCGGCTGCGCGAGCCTCGATGCCGACAGCACGACCGGAACTTCGGCGAGAAAGTCCTGCTCGCTGAGCGGCGTCGTCATCGTATCGTCAGCTGCAATGCCCTCGCGAAAGGTAGAAACGAGCGCTGCTGCCACCAGCGTCGTAATAATTGCATTAACTCGCATCGCCTATCTCCCGGTTGGCGAATTTTGCTTGTCACGCAATTCGTCGCAAAATGCTGCCGGTGCAGGCGTGAGCTAACGCAATCATCGGACATTATTGCGGTTGCCGCGAGGATTTTGAATGGACTGCGGTATTAGGCCAAAGGTGGATAAGCCTTGAGCCGGCCGTTGACAGGCGGGCGCTTGTCGACTGCTTGTTCTCGCGCAACCCATTTCGGAAACCAGTGTCCTGAGTTGCTGGTTCGCGGACTAATCAGGATGAACTTCGAAGCTCGCAATGAAAAG
>JACMKV010000190.1 GCA_014379915.1 Burkholderiales bacterium | reverse complement strand
TTTTTTTGCCATGCGCCGCGGCGGCAAGAAGCATCCACGGCGACAGCTTTTGCGCATCGTCGAGGGGATTACTGGAGAAGTAGATTTCAAGGTCGAACTGTCGCCGCGATTCGATTATGGCGAGATCAAGCCCTGGATCTGCCGCCACCGCGATGGCCGCGCCTACACGGCTTGCGGCAGCAACCAGGGCCTTTTCATCTCGTGCGAGACGCCGTTAACGCTGGCGGGCGAGCACGATATTCGTGGCCGCTTTACCATTCGCGCCGGGCAGCGCATCCGTTTCTCGCTCGAATTCGCGGCGCCCGAATCGCTCGATCCGCCGCTGGAAAGTTTGCCGCTCGAGGAGATCGATCGGCATTTTGACGAAACGCTTCAGTGGTGGCGCTACTGGTCGGCGAAAATCAGGTTCGAAGACGACCTCAACACTTGCGTATTGCGTTCGGCAATCGTGCTGCGCGTGCTCGGTTACGCGCCGACCGGCGCGATCATCGCCGCGCCGACAACGTCGTTACCTGAAACGCCGGGCGGTGAACGCAATTGGGACTACCGCTATAGTTGGATACGCGATTCGATTTTTACCGTGCATGCGCTCGCGGATCTGGGCTGCGTGTCCGAGGCCAACGAGTTTCGCCGTTTTATCCAGCGCAGCGCAGCCGGCAACGCCGAAGAATTGCAGGTGCTTTACGCGGTCGACGGCAAGCGGCGGCTGACCGAGGTCGTGCTCGACCATCTCGAAGGTTATCGCGGTGCGCGGCCGGTGCGCATCGGCAACGCGGCCGACGAGCAGTTTCAATCCGATATGTATGGGCTCATTCTCGAACTGTCGTGGCGCTGGAGCGAGCGCGGTAACTCGCCCGACGCGCACTACTGGGATTTCCTCGTCGAAATTGTCAACGCAACGATCGAGCATTGGCAGCAACCCGATCGCGGCATTTGGGAAATACGCAGCGAACCGCGGCACTTCGTACACTCGAAAGTCATGTGCTGGGCTGCCGTGAATCGCGGCATCGGGTTGGCCGAGAAACACGCGTTGAAAGCGCCGCTCACGGATTGGGACGCGGCGCGCGACGCCATCCGCAATGCGGTCGAAAGCCGCGGTTATGACGCGCAGCGTGGCGTTTTCGTACAGGATTTCGGCGCTCACGAGCTCGACGCCGCGCTGTTGCTGCTGCCGGATGTCGATTTTGTCGATTACGACGATCCGCGCATGATACGAACAGTCGACGCGATTCGCGCCGACCTCGACGAGCAGGGCCTGATTCTGCGCTATCGCAGCAAGGACGGATTACGCGGCGGCGAAGGCGTGTTTCTCGCGTGCACTTTCTGGCTGGTCAAATGCCTGGCGCTGCAGGGCCGTCTGCCCGAGGCGCAACAGGTGTTCGATCGCGTCTTGCGTTGTGCCAACGACCTCGGTTTGTTTGCCGAGGAGTACAACGTCGCGGCCGACGAGATGCTCGGCAATTTCCCGCAAGGCCTGACGCACCTTTCGCACATCTCGGCAGCGCTGGCGTTGGCCCGTGCGCGGGGCGAGGTGCCGGAGTCGCCGCACGAAACGACACAAGCGCGACGCGCCGATGGCCGATGAATTCACGCTGAAAGGGCAACGCGCGCTGGTGACCGGCGCCGATACCGGCATAGGCGCCGGAATTGCCGCTGCGCTGGCGGCGGCCGGCGCGGCAGTCGTGGTGATTTCTCTGGACAGCGACGAGAAGGCGGCTCGCGTCACTTCGGCGATCGAACGCGACGGCGGCCGCGCGCTGGCTTACCGCGCCGACATCACGCGCGAAGACCAGGTCGAGGCGATGTTCACGCACATGCGGTA
>JACMKV010000023.1 GCA_014379915.1 Burkholderiales bacterium | reverse complement strand
GCGGCGTACGCGGCGCGCGCCGGGATCGTCTGCTTTGTGGTCATTCCGGATGGCAAGATCGCGCTCGGCAAACTGTCGCAGGCCATGATGCACGGCTCGATCGTGATCCAGATCGCCGGCAATTTCGATGACGGCATGCTGCTCGTGCGTGAAATCGCCGCCGAGATGCCGGTGACGCTGGTCAATTCGATCAATCCATATCGTCTGCAGGGCCAGAAAACCGCGGCGTTCGAAATCATCGAAGAATTGGGCGATGCGCCCGACTATCACGCGTTGCCGGTCGGCAATGCCGGCAATATTACCGCGCACTGGATCGGCTATTCGGAATCGGTCTGTCAGGAGACCGGCGCGTGCCTGCATTGCGAGGGCGCTTGCCCATTCCATAAAAGCGCGCCGGCCACGCGCCGGCCGATCATGCTCGGCTATCAGGCCGCAGGCGCGGCGCCGTTTTTGCGCGGCGCGCCGATCAAAAATCCGGATACGGTGGCGACGGCGATTCGCATCGGCAACCCGATGTCGTGGACGCCGGCTTGGAAAGTGAAGGGGGAGTCGGGCGGCTGGTTCGATGAATGTACTGATGCGGAAATTTTGCGCGTGCAAAAGTTGCTGGCACAAACCGAAGGCATATTCTGCGAACCGTCTTCGGCGACCTCGCTGACGGGGGTATTGAAAGATCTCGACCGCGGACGCATAGGGCGCGGCAGCACGATCGTCTGCACTCTGACGGGCCACGGCTTGAAAGACCCGGATACGGCGATTTCGCAAAGCACACGGCCCATCACCATACCAGCCAACCGCGCAGCCATTGCGGCGGTCATCTCGCAGCGGATGGCGGCGCAGGCTTCGTCGGAAAGTGACGTCTAGCGTCAGCCGCTGCCGCGCGCGGCATGATTTGGCTGGCGGCCGGTGCGAGCAAAGCATTCGCGCCGCTTTGCTAAGCTGCTGATCCAGTTATTCGAGATACGGTACCCCGGTTTTGCTGCCGCCCCTGACTCGGGCTTGCAAGTTGCATATCTCCAGACGCAGCTTTCGGCAAACAATTGAAAGGAGCGTTTAGTGAAACACGCAAACAAGCTGGCGTTATTGATACTGTCTTTACTGGTGGTGCCCGCAGCGTCGGTCTATGCCGGTGATATCGATGGCAAGGCGGTTCTCGGCGGTGCGGTTGGCGGCGGCGCAGGAGCGGCAGTCGGCTCCGCTATCGGCGGGCGCGAAGGCGCGATCATCGGCGGCGGCCTCGGCGGCGCGGCGGGTGCCGCGATTGCAACCCAGCCGCGAAAGGAAGTCGTTCGCGTCCACAGAGAAGTCGTGTATGCCGATGACGATCATCACGATCATGGCCGCCATCGCGGTCACCACAAGCACAAGCATAAGTACAAACACAAGCACGACTGACATTAGTCGTAGATCATCGAAGATGAGCAGGGCGCTTTCGAAAGGAGGCGCCCTTTTTTGTTTCACCTTATTTTCCAAACAGCAGCGTCACATCGAACGCGCGCTCGATGAACCATAACGCGGCCAGCGCGGCGATCAGCAGCGAGCCCAGCAGCAGCACGCCGTTCCGGTAAAACCGCGTAGCGCGCAGCGCATAGGCTATCGGCAAGAACACGGCGACGATCGCGAGCTGGCCGGCCTCGACGCCGAGATTGAAACCGACCAGCGCGATCAGCAACTCATCCTGCGGCAGCCCGAGATCAGCCAGCACGCTGGCGAAGCCGAAACCGTGGATCAGACCGAACACGAAAGCGACCAGCCAGCGTTTGCCGTAAACCAGCGGAAACAGGTTGTTCAGCGCCGCGAGAAATACCGACGCGGCAATCGCCGCTTCGATCAGACGCGAAGGCAGCGCGAGCACGCCGAGCGCAGCCAGGCTCAGGGTGATCGAATGCGCAATCGTGAACGCCGTGACGATTTTGAAGACATCCATGAAAGCTAACCGGAAACGCTGAACCGCCAGCCAACGTTTTTG
>JACMKV010000189.1 GCA_014379915.1 Burkholderiales bacterium | reverse complement strand
AGAGCGGAGGGCAGCAGCGTGACCAGCGTATCCCAGCCGAACTGCGGCACCTGGAACTCCGGCAAGCCGGGGGGAATCGCGCCGACGACGTCACCGCCGCCGACCAGCACCAGCTCGTTGTCGGAAACATTTTTGATGCGCCAGCGGTGGCCGTCGTTTTGCACGCCAGGCGGCGCATGACCCTGAATGTACAACGAGCCGGGCGTATTGTTCGCGCCGGGCACGCGTTCGAAGACGAGTTTGCGGACTGCGCGGCTACGCGTGCGCAAATCGTCTTCTATACTTTGCCTTTCGAGCGCGAGCAGATCATTCTGATAATGCAGCGACGCGGCGAGCCGGCTGCCCGAAGCACCCATTCTGTCGAGTCTGCGCAGTTCGGCGGAAATCCCGGCGCTTTTCTGGTTGACGTAGGCGAGCTGGTTTTGTCCGGCGGAATACAGGCCGACCAGCCGGTTGACGTCGCTGTCCTCGATCTGATCGATTTTTCCCGCGCCGTACGTCTGGTAGCCGATGCCCCAACTCAGGGCTGTGGTCAGCACGACCGCAATCAACACGTTCGGCGCTTTTGCCCGGAATTTCTTGGCGCCGAGGATGATCGCGAAGGCGAGTACCGCCATCAGCAGGGTCGGCAAATGCGTATCGCCAATCTGGCGCGCGACTTCCCAGATATCCTGAAAAAAATGATCGCTGCGGCCGAGCGATACGCCGAACAGCTTGTTGATCTGCGACAAGGCGATGATGATGGCCGCCGCGTTGGTGAAGCCGACGACAACCGGGTGCGAGAGGAAGTTGACGACGACGCCGAGCTTGAACACGCCGAGCGTCAGTCTGACCATGCCGACCAGCATGGCCAGCACGATCGCATAGGCAACGTAGGATTCCGAACCCGCGATGGCCATCGAGGCAAGCGCCGACGCGGCCAGCAGCGAACTGAGCGCGGTGGGGCCGGTCGATAGCTGCCCCGATGAACCCCAAAGCGCACCGACGATAACCGGCAGGAACGCAGCATACAGCCCGTATTGCGCGGGCAGGCCGGCAAGCTGCGCGTAGGCCATCGATTGCGGAATCAGAATCAGCGCGACCGTCAGGCCGGCAATGGCGTCAGTCCTGATCGTATCCTTGCGCAGTGGGAACCAGCGCAGAAACGGAAATGGACGCGAAAGTAATCTCGATACGGCAAGCGGCATGGTGGTCGCTTTTATTATACGTTGAAGCAGCGGCGCTGCCGACTCTGCAGTGACTGCCTGGCAAACAGAAAACGAACCGAAACGCGCGGAAAGCTGCGCTGTTAGGCTTTGTCGAGAACACGTACCTGCCGAGACGAAACGATGAACAGATCGCGGCGGGCCGCCGGGCCGCAGGCAGGATAAGTAGTGGCGATAGTGGCCCGCGATCAAGCGGGCTGGAGCGATGCAAGCAGCATAACCTAGCGCGCGCCGAAACCGCGCGCGCCGCCGCCTTGTCCGCCCATGCCGCCGCTTGATCTGCCCATGCTTCCTCCCCCTGCCAACCCGCTCATGCCGCGGATGGGGGCAGTTGCGGCTGCTCCGCCACCCCGCACTGCCGGCCTGTGTAATTGCGGTGCGGCATGAGGCGCCACCGCGCGCGGTGGCGCTACATTCTGGCGCACGCCGGTGATGGCCGGCGCCATATGTACGGACGGCGGCAGGGGCGGCGCGACGCGCATGACCGGCGCCGAACGCATCGCTGGCGGAGCGCGGGTTATCGAAGGGCCGATCGATGGTGAAATGGATGCGCCGCTGCGCTCGCTGAACGCTGCCCGCGGTGTCAGCGGCGACGGAACCGCCCGCCGGTGAACGGGATCGGCGCTCGGCCGAACGGTCGATGGTATGTTTCCGCGGGTCCGGTCAGGTATGGTCGCGCGCGATGGAATGGCGGATGGCGTCGACGGGTCGACTCTGGTGACTGGCGGCCGCACCACTGATCGCGATTGCGCGATCGCTGGCGCCAGCACGCGCCCATCGCCGGTTTGGCCGATGGCATGCGTGCCGCGCGGAATTCCCGGGTGCATTCGGCCAGCCGGGCCAGCCTGCCCGGCATTGGCCGAGCCAGTCGGGGCGCCCGGTATACGATTCGCAGCAACGCCATTATTGTTTCCGCGATTTCCGGGAATGGTCCGAACGATCGCCGGCGCGCCGGGCCGCGACGGCAGCGTGGAATGATTGCGTGCTGCCGAGCCGATTGTGCCCGGGCTCAACCGATGATTCGCCAACCCCGATTGCGCATTGATCGTCCGCCCGAATATGTCGCTGCCAATTGCAGGAGAAGGCGCACTCGGCGTCGGTGACGTTGCGGTGTTGCGCACGATAGCCGGCGCCAGGGGCGCAATCGGTGGACTGGTGCCGGAGATCAGGGCTGGCTGCGGACTCGCTACGACCGGAATCGTCGACGGCGCCACCGGGCGCTCGTTGACGAACGCGCGCCGCGGCACCACCGTCACCGCCTGGTGAAACTTGCGATTCGCGAAGTCGATGCCAGGCTTGTGATGCCCGCCGTGTTCGCGAATCGGATGGCGCACGTAACCGCGGTTCAGGTGCGACAAATAGAACGAGCTATGCCCGTAACCCGGGTAATAAGCCTCGTAGGGCGCGAGCGGAAACCAGCCGATCAGCGGATACGAGCCGAACGAAATCGACACGCTCGAATGCGGATGGCCGACATAAGCGACCAGCGCCGGCGCGTATACCGGGCGATGCGCGTAATGCCCAGGCCACCAGCCCCAGCGATTGTGGTGATAGACCCAGCGGCCGTAATGAAACGGCGCAAAGCCCCACGGCGCGTAATCGATCCAGCTCCAGCCCCAAGGCGCGACGTGCGACCAGTAGCCGTTGCGATACGGCGCCCAGCCGGCCGGAACGTCGTTCGGATACCAGAGCGAGCCATAGCTGGTATGCCCGCGCCACTCGCCGTAGCGATCGAGTTCTTCGTAACCGGTGGTTTCCGGCGATAGCCCGGATGGCGCTTCGGCGGAGCGCGCTTTCTCGTAGTCGCGGTCGCGCGCCAGCACCCAGCGATCAAAATCATCGACGTCGGCCTGGCTGAATTCGGGCCCGCGGCCAGCCAGCAGCGCCGACTCGTCGCCTCGAATGGTAATGATTTCATCGCCGGCAGTCGCGGTGGCGAGGCCATGAAACACGGTGACGCGCGTCGCCGCGCCGCTGGCGTCAGAATTGGAATCGGAATTGGACTCCGGATCGATTTCGCGGCCGGCATCGGCATCGATGCGGAAACGGCCCGGCCGCATCAGATCGATGGTCGTATCGGCGGTCACGATCTGGTACGCCTCGCCGCTGCGTATGCTGCGCAAACTGACGCTCAGCGAGCCTTTCGGCACGCCGAGCTGGATCGTCCGATCGTCGATGACTGTCAAATTGAGTTCGGTGTTCTCTTCGATGCGCAGCGCCATCGAGCCTATGCGGATTTCGGCGCGGGCGCCATTCGCGGTCGAGATAGCGTTGTGTGATGTGACCGGAAAATTGAGCACCGCACGCTGCCAGTCATCGCCTGAATAAAACGATACGTTACCTTGGATCAGGCTGATGCGCCCGACGCGCGCCGGCGGATCGTCGGGCTGCGAATCGCGGTCCGGCGCTGTTGCCGCCACAACGGACCCGCCGGTAAAAATCAGCGCGAGAAAAAGAGCAAACAGCCAATGAAGTTTCATGGCGACCCCTGTCGAGGCAACACATCCAGTTACGTGGGATGGAGCGTCGTGGATGAAGATAGCAGTTCGACTCTGCGCCGCTGCTAAAGTTTGGAACCATTCCGCCGCTGCCGAGTATGCAAACCACCCCGCCGCTACGCGTCGCCCTCCTTGAAGATGGGACAGAACACATGCCCCCACCACGCTCCCTCCTCTCAGAGGAGGGGCGACACGCATTGGCGGGGTGGAGTGGTTCCTCTCTCAGAGGAGGGGCGGCACGCAGTGTGAAGTGGCGGGATCAATCTTCACGGAGCGGGCTGCAGCCGCAAGACGCCGATCGCGTCATGTTCGATTTCGCTGCGTTTGGTCGTCATTGGCAGGTATTCGACTGCCGCCCAGCGCTCGACGAAATCGGCGTAATGCGACGACAGGCGGTTGCCGGATTGACCGGTCTCGTGGATGAACAGCGAACCATCGAGATCGGCCAGATCGTAGATCGCGCGCAGTGTCGCCGCGTGGCGATTCGCGTACGGCTCGCGCGCATCGCCGATCGCGTAGCGGCCGACATTGATGCTGTAGTTATCGCCGGCAGTCGGGGTATGAAGATCGAACAGGCGGCCGAGCAGCGCATTGCGGCTGAACGGCCGATGTTCAGCCGCGGCGACATGCGCATCGCCCCAGCGCCAGCGCAGCATGTTGCCGCCGTAACGCTGACGCAAGTCGGCCAGCGCCAGATTCAGCGCCGCGCCGATCTGCTGTGCGCAATCTTCGCGCGCGGTCGTGGTGACGTCGTCGCACCAGCGCCCCTGCCCGTCCTGATCAGCGAGCACATTGAACAGAAACAGCGGCCGCTGCTCCCAGGCGTCATCGAACAGCTCGTCGAGTTCGTCCGCGTAAACCAGACGCGACAATTCGCGCAACCAAGCCGCGGCGATCAAAGGCTGCGGCTGATCCGCCACCATCTCGCCGTCCCAATCATCGAGCAATTGCAACGCCGCTGCGGCCTCCCCGCTTTGCGTCGGAGCCTTAAGCAATAGCGGCAGGAATTCCGCGATCATCGGCGACGTGATATCGCCCTGAATGGCCGCGAAGCTGGCCGGCGTGTGGCGCGCGCTGGCGTCGATCAATTCAGCGATGCGCCGGGCGCGATACGGCGCCTCCCAGTCGTGCGTAATCAGGTGCGGATAATCGTCGGCGACGATGCGGTTATTCGCGGTCACGATCTTGCCATCGGCCGGTTTGAAGCTGCGCGGCAGCTCATCGAACGGGATGAAGCCGTCCCAATCGTAGCGCGCATCCCAGCCCGGCGCCGGCAGCAGACCCTGAATATCGTTGTCGGCCCGGCGGACGGGCACCCGGCCGGGCGCGATGAAACCGATATTGCCGTCGACATCGGCATAAACGACGTTCTGCTGAGGCGAATGGAAATCGCGCATGGCGGCGACGAATTCGTCCCAGTTGGCGGCGCGCGCCAGCTTCAGACTGGCCTGGAAGCTGAGGTCGTCGTCGGCCAGCGTGGTCCAGGCAAACGCGAGCGCGTGCCCTGCTTCGACTGGCGCGGCAAGCAGATCGGAAATGATCGGTCCATGGCGGCTCTCACGGATCGTCAGCACGACGTCGGGCTCATTTTTGACCTTGATGGTTTCGGTGCGCACCTCGAATTCGCGCGTTTCGGGAGTCTCGCCTGGCGTCTGATAACGCCGGGGATCTCCTGCATCGACTTTTTCCAGAAACAAGTCCTGAACGTCCGGCCCGGTATTGGTGAACGCCCACGCGATGCGATCGTTGCGGCCGAGCACGACGCTCGGCACGCCGGGCAAGGTCGCGCCGATGACGTTCAGTCCCGGCGTGTGCAGGTGTGCGAAATACCAGACCGAAGGCGCGGTTAGCGACAGGTGCGGATCGTTGGCCAGCAGCGGTTTTCCGCTGGCGCTGAAGCGGCCGGCTACGGCCCAGTTGTTAGAGCCGGCGCCGTCCGGCAAGCCGGGCGGCGCAAGTGCGGCGAGGCGCGCGAACTCGTCGCTGAGATCCGCATACAGCGCGCGCAAATCCGGCGCGATAGTGTCGGGGGCCACGCGGTTCAGCGTGGGGGCCGGCGCGGGCTGTGTTTCATCGGGCGCGGCTTCCGGCGGCGCGGGCCCGGTATCTTCGGGTTCTGGCGGTAGCGGCTGGGTTTCGAAGGATTCCGGCGTGGATTGCTCCGGAACGGGGGGCGGTTGCTCCAGCTCGCCCGGGGACGGCGCCCCTTCTGATTGCGGGAGCTCGGTCGGGAACGGTTCGGCTCGCGGTTGCGCCGGCTCGGCCATAAGGGCTCCAGACTGGACGTCGGTTTCCGGCTGCGACTCCGGCCGGGGTTCCAATCCGGATTCCGGTTCCCGAGCCGGTTCCTGCTGCTCCAGTGCCGGCTGCTCTGGGGATGGCTCTGGCGCCAGTTCCCCTGGCACGGGCTGCTGCAACGTCGATAGCTGCTCCGGGGCCGGCTGATCGGGTCCCAGCTGCGGCTGCTCGGATTCCGGCTGTGGTTTCGCGGATTCCGATGGCGCTGCTTGCGGCTCCGATCGATCTGGTTCAAAGGGTGGCTGCTCAAACGCTTCGGGCTGCGCCGGCGCTGCTTGCGGCGGCTTCCGTTCTGCCTGCGGCGGCTTTGTCCCGGTTTGCGTTTGCTCCGGCACGGAATCAGGCCGCCCGGCCTCGCTTTCGCGCGGCCTGGTTGACGGCTGATCGGCTTTCCACGTCCCCGCCTGATCGCGGCGCGGCGTCAGGAATTCCTCAAGTTGCTGTGGCGACATTTTTTTGGCGAGGCGCGCGCGCAGCAATTCCTCGCGCCAGTTGCCGCTCAGGTCCCACGCCATCATTTTGACCCAGCTCAGTGAATCGACCGCGGTCCAGAGTTCGGGCACGACGCCGAGCAGCACGAATTCCGGCGGCAGCGGGCCGCTGCGCTGCCGCAGATAGGCGTTGACGCCAGCCGCGTAAGCCGACAAGGCGCTGCGCGCGTGGTCGTCGAGATGCTCGAAAGTGGCGGCCGCCTGACGCGCAATGCCGAGCGTGCGCAGGAATTTATCCGACGCCAGCGCGCGCTCGCCGACAACCTCGGCCATGCGGCCAGCGGCGATGCGCCGGTTTATTTCCATCTGCCACAAGCGATCCTGCGCGTGCACAAAGCCGAGCGCGAAATTGGCGTCCGCGCTATTCTGGGCGAAAATGTGCGGGATGCCGTGCCGGTCGCGCACGATCTCGACAGTCGCGCGCACATCGGGCACAACGATGGTCCCGGAGGTTTGCGGCAGCGACAACCGCAGGTAAAACACCGCGCCGCCCAGCGCCACGATTCCCAGTAGCAGGATAACCAGCGCCGCGCGCACAAAAATCTTCACGCGCCGCCTTTCATCGGCAGCGAACAATCGTGTTGTTCATTCAAACTGTCTGGATTCGGTAACGTCTACTGGACAAGCGAACACGGCGTCAGTTGCTGACGCCGTTCAACAAAAGGATAGCAGGATGGCAAAACCGCAACCAGGCCAACCAGGCGCCGCCGCCGCGCCGCGCGCCGATCTGCGCGAGCTGCGCCGGCTTGCCGGATTCGTCAAACCGTATCGGCTGCAAGTCGGGCTCGCCGTCGTCGCGCTGACCGTCGCCGCCGGCAGCGTGCTCGCCATCGGCCAGGGTTTGCGCTACGTCGTCGACCGCGGCTTCGGCGACGCCAACCCTGCCCTGCTCAACAACGCACTGATCGGCCTGCTGGCCGTCGTCTGCGTGCTCGCTGCCGCGACCTACAGCCGCTTCTCGCTGGTGTCATGGATCGGGGAACGCGTGACGGCGGACATCCGCCGCGCGGTGTTCAGCCATCTACTGAAACTGTCTCCCGGATTTTTCGAGGTCACGCGCACCGGCGAAGTGATTTCGCGGCTGACCAACGACACGACTTTGCTCGAAGTCGTGATCGGATCATCCGCATCGTTCGCGCTGCGCAATCTGCTGCTCTTGATCGGCGGCCTGATCATGCTCGCCATCACCAGCCCCAAACTAACCTTGCTGGTTGTGGTTGGCGTGCCGCTGACGGTCGCGCCGATCCTGCTGTTCGGCCGGCGCGTGCGCAAATTGTCGCGCGCGAGTCAGGACAAGGTCGCTCAAGTCAGCGCGCATATCGACGAAGCGCTGCATGAGATTCGCACGATCCAGGCTTACGGCCATGAAACGCACGATGCCGCGAAGTTTTCGCTGCGCGTCGAAGAAGCGTTTGCCACAGCGATCGATCGCGTGCGTCAGCGCGCTTTGCTGACCGCGATGGTGATCCTGCTGGTGTTCGGCGCCGTCGGCGTGATCCTGTGGATCGGCGGCCACGATGTGCTGGCCGGTCGCATCAGCGGCGGCGAGCTATCGGCGTTTGTCTTCTACGCGGTGCTGGTCGCGGCGGCGGTCGGCGCGATTTCCGAAGTGATCGGTGATCTGCAGCGCGCGGCCGGCGCCGCCGAACGCCTGCTCGAACTGCTGGCGACCGAGCCCGAAATCAAGGCGCCTGCACAGCCGCAACCGTTGCCGACGCCGGCGCGCGGCGAAGTCCGCTTCGATAACGTGACATTTTTTTATCCGTCGCGGCCTGAAACACCGGCGCTCGGCCGATTTTCCCTGCGTGCCGCGCCCGGCGAGAAAGTCGCGCTGGTCGGCCCTTCAGGGGCCGGCAAGACGACGGTGTTCCAGTTGCTGCTGCGCTTCTACGATCCGCAAACCGGCGTGGTCAGCCTCGATGGCGTCGATCTCAAGACCGCCAATCCGCATCAGGTGCGCGAGCGCATCGCGCTGGTGCCGCAGGACGCCGTGATATTCGCCGGCAACATCTGGGACAACGTGCGCTATGGCCGGCCGCAGGCGAGCGACGATGAAGTCAGGGAAGCGTGCCGGGCGGCTTACGCGATGGAGTTTCTCGAGCGCCTGCCGGAAGGCTTCGACACGTTTCTCGGCGAACGCGGCGTGCGCCTGTCGGGCGGCCAGCGCAGCCGCATCGCCATTGCTCGCGCCATCCTGTCCGATCGGCCGGTGCTGTTGCTCGACGAAGCGACCAGCGCGCTCGATGCCGAAAGCGAGCGCATGGTGCAGGCAGCTCTCGCGCGGCTGATGCACGGCCGCACCACGCTGGTCATCGCGCATCGGCTGGCAACTGTGCAAAACGCCGACCGTATTGCCGTCATCGACCACGGCCGCATTGTCGCCGTCGGCAGCCATGCCGAACTGATCGCCCAGGATGGTTTGTATGCGCGGCTCGCGGCGCTGCAGTTCAATGTCGAGGACGCGTCTGCGCCGCAGCCGTCTATCGTTTAGCCGAAAAAAGTGACCGCCCAGAAGCGACCTCCGCGTGATTCACGGATGCGGATGTGGATGCATCGGATCGACCCAGTACACCTGTTCCGGCGGCTCGGCCGGCTCGATATCGAGATTGACGACAACCGGATCCTGGCCGCTGCGAACCAGCACGCAACGCAAAATCCCGGTCTTGCTGGCATTGATCTCCTGATGCGGCACGAACGGTGGCACATAAATAAAATCGCCGGCTGCCGCCTCCGCGACAAACTCGAGCTGCTCGCCCCAGCGCATGCGCGCCCGACCGCTTACGACGTAGATGACGCTCTCCAATTCGCCGTGATGGTGCGCGCCGGTCTTGGCATTCGCCTCGATATTGACCGTCCCCGCCCACAGCTTGGAGGCGCCCGTGCGCGCATGATTGATCGCCGCCGCGCGCGTCATGCCCGGCGTTTGCGGCGTGTTTAAGTCGAGCTTAGTACCGGGAATTATCTTGACGCCTTGATCGCGCCAGTTTGTCGTAGTGGTCATTCATCGCTCCTCGATAATTGCGCGAACTACGGCAATACCAGCCGCATTGAAGTGCCTATAACTCGTCAGCGCAGACACGCTGAATGAAGGGTGAGCGTTCTTCAATGTATAGACATCAGGGCTGGAACTGCTGCGCGTTTCGTACCCGCGCAATTGCCTGTGACAGCAAGGACGTCGCTGGAGGGCTTGCTTGCGCATTGCGCCAGGCGTTTCAAACCCGGTTTTCCTGGCTCCATGTAAAAAGCGGCGCCCAAAGGATAGACAGCCGTTATTGCGCGTATTGCGCTACTCCGTTTCCAAAAGACCAGTTCTCTTTTTTAACTTCAACAAGACTTACAAATACGTCTT
>JACMKV010000188.1 GCA_014379915.1 Burkholderiales bacterium | reverse complement strand
CCGCGAGGCGCACAACGGGTTGGCCGTGACGCGTGATCAGAATTTCTTCGCCATTCTCGGCGTGGTGGATCAATTCACTAAGCCTGGCTTTGGCTGTGGCAAGGTTTACGATTCGCATGATCGCGTATTCTAGTCATAATAGTAGTCACAATATACACGCTGAAAGATTCGGATTCAAATCGGAACGTCCGGCGGTTATCGGTCCGACAAGTTGATTCAACCCCGACGCAAATCACGTTCACCTCACCGTCATCTACCGCCGTGCCGTAAAAGGATTACGAATCACGAGCGTCTTCTCGATCCGCCGGCCATCCTGAAAATCTTCCGAATACAAGACCACGCAATCCGCGAGCAACGCGCTCGCCGCGATCATCGCGTCATAAACCGCAAGCCTGTATCGTTGCGCGATAGCGAGACCTCGTTCGTGTGTTTCAATCGTCAGCGGCTGTACCACGCATAGAGCGCGTACGGCCTGCAATACGTCGTCTATTTCCTTCCAGGGCATCGCGAGTTTTCGCGTGGCAACGCTCGCAAACTCGTTCAACACCTGCACGCTGACCACTCCGCCCGTCATGAGAAGCTGCTCCGCCCGGTTCGCCTTCTCGTCGTCCGCTGAAAGCAGATAAAGCAGAACGTTGGTATCGAAAAACGCCGCGCTCATCGCTTGCGCGCGCTGGCCTCGATCCGGTCGAATTTGAAATCGGCGGGCAAGCGGCCACGATACGCGCGCAAGCGTGCCAGCAACTCTCGTGCTCCAGGCGTTTTGCGGATTTCGAAGCTGCGCTCGCCGGCGACCACGATTTCGATATCGTCGCCCTCTCGCAGCCCCAGCAACTCAACGATGGCTGCGGGAAGGCGCAAAGCCAGACTGTTGCCCCATTTCGAAACCTGCATGATAGCTCCGCGTTAGATATACCAGTCTCCATTGTATATCCATGGCGGAGAAAGCGCGACGTAATGCGAAGGATCGCGATTGACGGAATCGCACCTCGCTTCGGAGTTCTTCCCGGTGCGCTTCAGACGAGCGATTTTCCGAGAATAATCGTGTCTGGCAAATAGCGTGCGAAGATCGGGTCGCGGGTGACGATGCAAATGTCTTCAGACATAGCCTGCGCCATCAGCAATAGATCGAAAGGATCGCGATGATGCGCCGGCAGTGCGAAACGGCTTGCGCATGCGAGGGCTGTACGGCTACCACCGGAAACCCTGCTCCGCGATTGCGCTTTCCACATCCTCCGTGGGAAGCGCGAGCTTGCCGATCCGGTGTTTAATCGCCATCTCCCAAATCGAAACGGGGCTGACATAGGCGTCCTCGGTATGCTCCTTTTGCGCAACGACAACCGCACGTGTCAGCAGCGGCGTCCCGCCAGACCCCGTCTCCGTCACTCACCCGTTCTTCGCCTGCCTGGCGGGGGGCCGGCATTTTCGCGCAACCACTCGTGCACGAACTTGCCGAATTCTGTCAACTCCCAGTCGCGATCGAACATCACCGGGCGCCAGTCGTAGTCGGCGACCCAGGCAGTCCATGACACGCCTTTTTCGTCCGCCCATTTCTTGAACGGCCGGCCGAAGTTCGCGCGCGTGCCGTTGACTTCGCTGCCTTCGCTGAAACCGTATCCCCATTCGGTAATGAACACCGGATGCTTGTCGGCAACCTCGCCAATGTTCCGCTCCCAGCCGTCGACGCCAAGATTCCAGCCGAAAAAATTCGGGTAGTGGCCGCCCGGGTAAACGTGGGCGACGTAGGCGAGATTTCGGCCCGCGAGCGGATACTCGGCGGCGCCCCGGATCTGATGCGACCAATAGGGTCCGCCAATCAGGACGATGTTTTCGGGCGCGGCTTCCCGGATCAGGTCGACCCATTGCTGCGCCTGATCGCGCCACTTGCGCCACAATCTCCCGGTGACCCATTTCGTTGTGTCAAGCTCGTTGAAAATCTCGTAGAGCACATTCGGATAATCCTTGTAGCGCGGCGCGATATCCTTCCAGAAACGCCGCGTCTCCCGGTCCCGCTCGAACGGGCTGACACCGTAGTGCCAGTCGATGATGCAGTACAAGCCCTTGGCCGTGCAGTATTGGACCGCCGGATGCAGGTATTTTTCGACATAGCCGGCGGGATCGGGCAGGTAGTAATCAGGGAAAACCGGCAGTCGCAAAACAGTCGGAAACCAGCCGCGCGTACGGTCGGTGACAAGGTCGATCGTGAAACGGTGCCCCGACCGGTTTAGGTGCAGATCGTGCAGTTCGATCAAACTCAGGCCGCGCAAAACGACCACCTCTCCCGCGGCGTTCTTGAAATGTTTGCCGTCGACGTGCAGGCGCGGCGCGGCCGAGTCGATTACCGAAGAGTCGGGGCTTTGCCCGGAATGCGCAACAGTGGTCGTCGCCAGCGCCAGTACCGAGGCCACCAGGGTGAACGCCGCGCAAGCGCGCCAAAAAGACTTCATGGAAGCTTTCCTCCGATGTTTTGGCCGCCGCGTGCGCCACCGCACATGCCACAACCCGGGCGCGAAACGCAAGCATTCCGATCCCGCTTGAGCCGCCAACGCCGTAGATAGACCGCGCCGCGCCTCCCTCATCGCGCCCGGCGCGAGCGTGAATGATAGATCAGCCCCAGCACCAGACGCCGATTGACGCCCGTAGCAATACTGGAGCGTTAATCAGCGCAGTTTGCCCTTCGCCGCCGCCTCCGATTCATCACAGCAGCCTGAAACGTAAAAGCTTAATTCCTCAAAGCTGCGGCCTTCGCAGGCGATTTCCGCAACGCGCCCGTGTTCATCACATTTGACGGAGCAGATGAGCTTTGCTATTGACAGCTTGGTCCAGGTCAATGCGTCGCGTTCGAGTTCGGAGATGGCGTCTTCGTGCAGCGTGTTCGATTCGTCAGCTTTAGGCATCGACCTCGTCTCCTCAAATGGCGTGTTGCAGGTTAAACAGGAAAGCGCAATAGGTAGTATAAGCCGGTTTTTTCAATACCACATAATGTATAGCGGTGATATTTACATTTTAGGCTTGCGCGCGTAGAGTGACCGCATGATTTCGAGGCCCGCATTCCGCGTATGACGAGCCCTCCGGGAATTTTTCCTCACGATGGTCAACTGATCACGCTAGCTCTTCGACTGTCGCGCGGTGTATCCTCAGCCCCTTCCCGAAGTCCTTCGCTACCCTGCCCTGCCGTGCCTGAGCTTGTCGATGAATAACCCCGCTTCCTCGCTTCCGCTGGCTTCCACGCCGGCCGCCACGGTTGCAACCCCTGCAATCAGCAAAGCCTACGAAATCAAGGGATCGATGTTCGGTTTGCTGGCGCTGCGTCTGAAGTGCATCGATATCGAGGAGATTCGCGCACAGCTGGACAATCAACTGGCAACCTTGCGGGATTTTCTGAGCGACCCGCTGGTGCTGGATCTGAAAGACCTCGAGCAGAACGACCGCGAGGAAAACGACAGCGAGCAGAAAAATCAGGCGCCTGATTTCCCCGCAATATTGACGATGATGCGCGAACTCGGGCTCATTGTGATCGGCGTTTGCAACGGCAGCGAAGCGCAGCTACACGCTGCGCGGGACGCTGGTCTGCCGACGCTGAAAGGCGGAGGCGCATCGAGCCGACCGGCGCCCGCCCTGAAGGCAGTTTCAGAGGCGAGTTCTGAGGCGGCTTCGTTGCCAACTGAAGCGCGCCCGGAGCCGCAGCCCGCCACAGCGCCCGCCGAGGAACAGCTTGCACCGCCCGCCTCTATCTCATCCACGGTCCAGATTGTTCATACGCCGGTTCGCACCGGTCAACGCGTGTTTGCCGCGCACGGCGATCTCACGCTGCTGGCCTGCGTCAACGCCGGCGCCGAAGTCATGGCGGCAGGCAGCATTCACGTCTATGGCCCGCTGCGCGGACGCGCGCTCGCCGGACTCAAAGGCGATACCGGGGCGCGCATTTTCACGCTGTCGATGGAAGCCGAACTCGTCTCGATCGCCGGCTGCTTCCGGGTATTCGAAAGTGCGCTGGGCCCGGACATCCAGGGCAAGCCGGCGCAGATTTATCTCGATGGCGAGCGCATCGTGATCGCGCCGCTCGATTAGAAAACTTTCAATCAGCAACCCTTCTTTCAACGCGATAACGAGGAAAGCACATCAGTGGCGAAAATCGTCGTAATCACCTCAGGCAAGGGCGGCGTTGGCAAGACCACGACCAGCGCCAGTTTCGCGAGCGGCCTCGCGCTGCGCGGGCACAAGACCGCAGTTCTCGATTTCGACGTCGGCCTGCGCAACCTCGATCTGATCATGGGCTGCGAACGCCGCGTCGTTTATGACTTCGTCAATGTCATCAACAAGGAAGCGACGCTGAAGCAGGCGCTGATCAAGGACAAACATACGGAAAATCTGTACGTGTTGCCGGCCTCGCAGACGCGCGACAAGGACGCGCTGACGAGCGAGGGCGTCGAGCGCGTGCTCAACGAGCTCAAGGAAAGCTTCGATTACGTGATCTGCGATTCGCCGGCCGGCATCGAAAAGGGCGCGATGATGGCGCTGTATTTTGCCGACGAAGCGATCGTGGTGACCAACCCGGAAGTCTCGTCGGTGCGCGATTCCGACCGTATCCTCGGCATCCTGCAGGCGAAGTCGAAGCGCGCCGAAGACGGCGCCGAGCCCGTCACGGAGCACTTGCTGATAACCCGTTACTCGCCGAAACGTGTGCAGCTTGGTGAAATGCTGTCGGTCGAGGATGTGCAGGAAATCCTGCGCGTGCCGCTGATCGGCGTGATTCCGGAATCCGAACAAGTGCTGCAGGCGTCCAATTCCGGCAGCCCGGTGGTCCACGCCAACGGCAGCGATGTCGCCGAAGCCTACAAGGACGTCGTCGCCCGCTTCCTCGGTGAAGAGCATCAAATCCGTTTCACCGAAGTCGAGAAACGCGGTTTCTTCCAACGTCTGTTCAGAAACTGACCATGTCGCTCATCAATTCATTTATCGACTACCTGCGCGGCTCGAAGCCCAAGTCGGCGACGGTCGCGAAAGAGCGCCTGCAGCTGATTCTGGCGCATGGCGGCGGCCGGCGCGGCATTCCGGAATATCTACCCGCGCTGCGCCACGATTTGATCGCCGTGATCGCCAAATATGTCCCGATCGATCCCGAGCAGATCAAGATGGACTTCAATCGCCAGGGCGATTACGACCTGCTCGAACTGAACATCGTCCTGCCCGAAAGCTCGCGGCGCGTACAGCGTCCGGCTCGTTAAGCAACCGCTGCCAATTGAATTGTCATTCCCGCGCAAGCGGAATCCAGGGTCCTCTAACTATCTGATTGAAATGGAGCCTCTGGATTTCCGCTTGCGCGGGAATGACGGCGATGCATGTTCGACCGCCTACCTGCTCCGGTTTTTTAGTTCCCTCCTGGAGCCGCTCACCGCAGTCGCGAGATGGGCCGGAACCGACGCCCTCGTGACCCGCGCGCCATGAATCAGTGTCGAATCGACTGCAAGCGCGTCTTGCGCGCTCTGGTGCGACGACATCGCCAAATGACCCTGGAAGAATGCGCGACCCGCAATGGTTCGAGGGCCAAGCCGGCCCAAAAAGAGCATAACCTAACCACCCCCACGCTACGCGTCGGCCCCTGCTTGAAAAGGAGCAACCGTGTGTCAAGCAGTTCCAGGATTCCAGGGTTGATTGTTTTTGAGCATCGCATTCATGATGGTCAAGAGCTTGCGCATGCAGGCAGTAAGCGCGACTTTGAAGGGTTTGCCTGCCTGGGACAGACGCTCGAAGAAGGCGCGGATGACGGCATTGCAGCGGATCGCGCTCAACGTTGCCATGTACAAGGCCGTCCGGACGTCCGCGCGCCCGCCCCAGATCGTGCGGTTTCCGCGGTGCTTGCCGCTGTCCCGATTGAACGGCGCAAGGCCTGCCAGGGCGGCGATCTGTTTGCGATTCAATGCCCCCAGTTCCGGCAAACGGGCAATGAGCAGGGTGCGGGTGACCTGACCGATGCCCGGAATGGCTTTCAGCAGGTCGTCCCGGGTGCGCCAGATCGACGAGGCGCGCACGCTGGCGGTGATAGCGACATCGAGCTG
>JACMKV010000187.1 GCA_014379915.1 Burkholderiales bacterium | reverse complement strand
TAGCCAGTCGCGCGTATGCCGCGTTCGAGCAGCCAGACTTCGTAATCGAAACCGTGCGGATTGGCATTGCCGTGCGGGCGCTTCAAACGAACCGTCAGCTGCCAGCGCTCGCCGGCGGCCAATTCGGGAAGGGTCGAATTCGCATCGCGGCGGTCTTTGTACCAGTTCAGCGCGATGCGATCGGGCGCGACCGCGTGTTCGGTTGCTACCCGCTCGACGTCGAAATCGAAACGCACGCCGCGCTCGTTTTCCTGCGGCAGACCGGCGATGACGCCGATCAACTCGATATCACGCCCTTCCCAGTCCGCGGGCAAATGGTCGGCCAGCCGAACCCCGGCCAGAAAAGCGGCCCAGAAAAAGCCGGCCGCCATAAAAGAAACGCCGAGCAGCACGCGTCCCGCAGCTTTTTCCAGCGCAGCGTCGGCGGCCTTCAGCCGCCATGCCAGAAACGCCAGGGGCGCGAGAGACACGGCAAACCACAGATCGGGCAGCTCGCCGCGCTGCTGCAGCAGCCACACACCGAGGACAAATAACAGGATATTCGCGCGCATCGGATTAGATTACCGTAGCGGCTCGATGCTACGCAGCAGTTGATCGATTCCGTCGAATCGGCAAAATCGAGGCGAGGATGCGCGTTGGAACCGCATGATGCGAACTCGGCGCTGCTCCGGTAGTGTCTCATTAGGCCGTTCGTGGTGAGCTTGTCGAACCATGAACGGCCGTCCACCCTTCGACGAGCTCAGGGCGAACGGTCTTGAGCGGATTCGAAACTGAGACACTACCGCTGTTCGCCGGCCATAATCAGCACCTTGCCAATCCGGGTAAAATCGTTAATTTCTCGCCGCCGCATGCCGCGCAAATACTTCAGAAAATATCTGCCGAGCCACGAATCGATCAAAGCAAACCGCTTGATCGGAGGCCTCGGTTCTTGGCTGCATCATCATAATCTGTGGCATCTGCATCGGCGTTCGGTCGCCGGCGGCGCCGCGGTCGGGCTGTTTGCCGGATTGATTCCCGGCCCGGTGCAGATGATATTCGCCGCGATCTTCGCAGTGATTTTTCGCGTCAATCTGCCGGTCGCGGTTCTGCTGACCTGGTACACCAATCCCTTCACCATCGTCCCCTTGTATCTTGCCGCTTACAAAATCGGCATGTGGGCGACCGGCGACCGCGCCAACGGCTCGCTGCAGGAGGTGTTGCATCTCGAGGACAAAAGCTTTAGCGCATGGATGACTGCGCTGGTCGACGGCTTCGATGTGATCGGCAAACCGTTCGGGATCGGCTTGTTGCTGCTGGCGCTGCTGCTATCGGCGACGGGCTATATTCTGGTGCGCGGCGGCTGGCGGCTGTATGTGGTGGCCGCCTGGCGAAAGCGACGGACGCGTCCGCACAATGGCGGTTGAAGCTGCCGGCGACGCGGCGCGGACTCCTGAATTCTGGCGGAAGGCGACGCGCGATCTCGGCAAGCGCGATCCGGTGCTGCAGAAGCTGATCGCAGCACATCCGGGCCTGACCTTGCAAAGCCGCGGCGACGCATTCACGACGCTGGCGCGGGCGATCGTCGGCCAGCAGATTTCCGTCAAGGCCGCGCAATCGGTCTGGCAAAAACTGGTTGGGGCGGTGACAACGATCCGGCCTGAAACCATCGATCAGGCGACGCCAGAACAGCTTAGGGCTTGCGGTTTGTCAGCCGGCAAAGCGTCCTACCTGCGTGATCTGGCGCGGCATTTCATCGACGGTTCGCTGCGAATCGGCGATTGGCCGCAACAGGACGACGAAACCATCATTGCCGAACTCGTGCAGGTAAAAGGGATCGGCCGCTGGACGGCCGAGATGTTCCTGATGTTTTACTTGATGCGGCCCGATGTGCTGCCACTCGATGACCTCGGCCTGCGACGGGCGATGAATCGCGCGTATGGCGGGGGCGGCCCGGGCGCCAAGCCGCTCAGTCTCGCCGAAATGCGGCAAATCGCCTCGAACTGGCAGCCGTGGCGATCGGTTGCGACCTGGTATCTGTGGCGCAGCATCGAGCCGGTTCCCTCTGACTATTGAAATTCCCGCGTGGCTAAACCCTAGCGTCGTGCGTCAAACACATGAGCACTTATGACGTCGTCTTGTACGCGCGCGAACGGCGGAAAATGGGCGCCGCGTTATGCCCCTCGCTTTGCTCTCCTCCTGCCCCCCTTTACAAAGAGAAAGGGGACGCAATATCGTTTCTCATAAGCTCCAATCTGTTAGACGCACCGAACTAGCAGGCCGCGCTCTGACCTGCTCAGTGTTTTTCCAGCGGCGAGTATCCCCCGATGTCAGACTTCGAGTGACCTATCGCCACTTCGCAACTCGCCAAATGCATGCTGACGCCGGCCGGCTGATAAACGCCGTAGCGCAGCAGATATTCGCGCTGCACGCCGTAGGCCTCGCGCTCCATCTGCATTGCTTCGGAACACGTGTAACCGCCGCGATACTTGCCGGACTCGTGCTGCAGAAAATGAACCATTTCGTGCAACAGGATAGAACTCGCGTACAGATTTTCTTTCGGGTTCAACTTCCCATCGAGATGGATTTTCCCGCCGGGCGGATACCAGCCCATGACTTTGCATTCGCGGCCGCCGCAAACGTTTTCGACCAGGAATGCATGCGGCACGGAAATGATTTCAGCCTGATTGATTGGCGCCGGATAACCTGAAAGCGTAACTGCCCAAGACATCATCACTGCATACAGTTCGTCCATGCTGATCTCCTAAGACCTTGGGATGAGCCCTGCGATTCTCCAAGCAACCTTCAAGCCAAAAAATTTTGCCCGTCGTCTTGCTTGTTACGCGCGACAAACAGGTCTAGATGGAATCGATCGTTGTGCAAGAACGGGTGCTGCCGCTCCTACATGGTGCAAGAAGGCGAGCTGATATCAGACAGCACGCCGTCGACGAGCTGCAATGTGCGGCCGGCGCGGGCTGCGATACCAAGGTCGTGGGTGACGATGACGAAACTGGTGCCGAGGTTGCGATTCAGCTCCAGCATCAAGGCGAACACGCCCTCGGCGGTATGGCGATCGAGGTTGCCGGTTGGCTCGTCGGCGAGCACGCAAGCCGGCTCGGTGACGAGCGCGCGCGCCAAAGCGGCGCGCTGGCGCTCGCCGCCGGAAAGCTCGCCAGGTGTATGGCTAAGACGATGTGCGAGCCCGACCTTTTCAAGGATTTGCGCGGCCTGGCGATGCGCGTCGGCTCGCGCGAAGCGCCGGATCAACAACGGCATCGCAACGTTGTCGAGTGCGGAAAATTCAGGCAGCAGATGATGGAACTGGTAAACGAAGCCGAGCGAGCGGTTGCGCATCGCGCCACGCTCGGCTTCGCTCATGCCGCGTATATCGCGGCCGAGTATGCGGATATCGCCGGCCGTCGCGTCGTCGAGCCCGCCCAGCAAATGCAGCAGCGTGCTCTTGCCCGAGCCCGAGGCGCCGACGATGGCAACGCGCTCTCCCGCCATCACGTCGAGATCGACGCCGGCCAGCACCGGCACGGTAAGCTGCCCCTGCCGATAGGTTTTACGCAAATTACGACAGCATATTCGCGGCTCGGCCGCGCTACTCATAGCGCAGCGCCGCGGCCGGGTTGATGCGCGAAGCGCGATAGCTCGGATACAGTGTCGCCAGCAAGCTGAGCGTCAGGGTCACCGCGGCAATCACGCCGACATCAGCCCATTGCAGATCGGACGGCAGCTCGCTGATGTAATAGACCTCTTTCGACAAAAACTGCACATGAAACAAGCGTTCGATGAAGCCGACGACGCTGTCGACATTAAGCGCGAGCAGCACGCCGCCGATTACGCCCAGCAGCGTACCGAATACGCCGATCAACGCGCCCTGCACGATGAAAATTTTCATGATCGACGCCGGCGATGCGCCGAGCGTGCGCAGAATCGCGATATCCGATTCCTTGTCGGTCACCGCCATCACCAGGGTCGATGCAATATTGAATGCGGCGACTGTGCTGATCAGGATCAGCACGATGAACATCATCCTTTTTTCGATCTGGATCGCGCGGAACAGATTTACATTTTGCCGCGTCCAGTCGCCGACATAGGCGTCCGCTGAAATCGTCCGCTGCAATTCGCGCGCGACCTGCGGCGCCTGAAACAGATCGCGCAGCTTCAGCCGCAAGCCGCTGACCTCGTTTTCCATGCGGTAAAGCTTTTGCGCGTCGTCGAGATGGATCAGCGCCAGATTGGCGTCGTACTCGAAGTGGCCGATTTCGAAAATACCGGTAACGGTGAATTGCTTCAGCCGCGGCAAGATGCCGGCCGGCGTGACCTGGCCTTGCGGCGCGATCAGCACGACCTTGTCGCCCAGGCTGGCGCGCAAAGCACGCGCCAGCTCGGCGCCGAGCACGATATTGAATTCGCCGGCTTTCAGATTTTTCAGGCTGCCGCTTGTCATGCGATCGGCGATTTCCGTTACGCCCACCTCATAATCGGGCAGCACGCCGCGCAAAC
>JACMKV010000022.1 GCA_014379915.1 Burkholderiales bacterium | reverse complement strand
GAGCGGCTCGGCTTCCTGCCCGGCGATCTGGCGCAGAAAGTCGATCCCTACTTGCGGCCGCTTTACGACGCGTTATACGATCTGATGGGTTTCGAGAAAGTGGCGAAGCTGTTCGAGCGCAATGCAATCGAAATCGCGCCGCTCGCCTATATGCGCGGCCGCACGCTGAATCACTCGTTCATCATCCTGGACGAGGCACAAAACACGACGCCTGAGCAGATGAAGATGTTTCTGACGCGAATCGGCTTCGGCGCTAAAGCCGTGATCACCGGCGACGTCACCCAACTCGACCTCGCGCGCGGCCAGAAAAGCGGCCTGATCGAGGCGCGCAGCGTGCTGGCGACGGTGCGCGGCATTGCGTTTACGGCATTCCTTGCCGAAGACGTCGTCCGCCATCCGCTGGTGCAGCGGATTGTCAACGCCTATGAAAGTTTCGAAGCCCAGGCAAACGGTTTTCCGGGGGTCGAGCGGCGAAAATGAAAGCAGAGCCTTCGCCTAAAATGGCGGCCCCGCCGGGAAACACTGGTCAAGCCGCCGCCGCTTCAAATCGCCGCCCTCCGGCGCCCAAACCCAGGCTCAGCCTGTCGCTGCAATATGCCGTTCCGGAAACCGGCTTGCCGAGCCGCGTCGAATTCAGGCGCTGGATAACGGCAGCGCTGGAGCGCGACGCTGAAATCACCGTACGCATTGTCGATGAAGCCGAGGGCAGGGCGCTGAATCGCGATTTTCGCGGCCGCGACTACGCGACCAACGTGTTGACCTTCGTTTATTCCGAACAGACGCAATTGGCCGGCGATATCGCGCTGTGCGCAGCGGTGGTTGCGCGCGAAGCGCATGAACGCAACATCGCGCTACGCGCCCATTACGCGCATCTCGTTGTGCACGGCGCGCTGCACTTGCAGGGCTACGATCACGAAGCGGATAGCGACGCCGAAGCCATGGAGGCGTTGGAGACGGCGACGCTCGCGAAACTTGGTTTTCCCGATCCGTATGCCGAAGACAAGCGCCACGGGGTGGCGCGGTGATGCCGGTCGATGAGCGCGCCAAGCCAAACTGGCTGGAACGGCTCGGCGCCTTGCTGCTGCGCGAGCCGGAAGATCGCGAGCAATTGATCGAGCTGCTGCACTCGGCGTTCGAGCGCGATTTGCTCGACGCCGATGCGCTGTCGATGATCGAAGGCGTATTGCAGGTCGCGGAATTGCAGGCGCGCGACATCATGGTGCCGCGCGGCCAGATGGGCGTGATCGACGTCAACGACGAGCCGGAGCAATTCATGCCGATGGTCATCGCCACCGCGCACTCGCGCTTTCCGGTCATCGATGACAGCAAGGACAACGTGATCGGGATTCTGCTGGCGAAGGACCTGCTGCGTTATTACGCCGGCACGGAATTCAAAATCCGCGAACTGCTGCGCCCGGCGGTGTTCATTCCCGAAACCAAACGGCTCAACATTCTGCTCAAGGATTTCCGCAGCAACCGCAACCACATGGCGATCGTTGTCGACGAATACGGCGGCGTCGCCGGCCTCCTCACGATCGAGGACGTGCTCGAGGAGATCGTCGGCGAAATCGAAGACGAATACGATTTCGACGAAACCGAGGACAACATCGTGCAGGACAGAAACGGCCTGTTCCGGGTCAAAGCGTTGACTGAAATCGATGATTTTAATGTCGCGCTCGGCACCAGCTACAGCGACGAGGAATACGACACGGTCGGCGGCATGGTGTTGAACCACTTCGGCCGCTTGCCCGAGCGCGGCGAGGAAATTCACTTCGACAATCTCAAGTTCAAAGTGCTGCGCGCCGATAGCCGCCGCGTTCATTCGCTGCTCGTCGAGAAGCTCGCTCCCGAAGTCGACGTTTGAGTGTCGCCAGCGGCGCTTCTTTCCCCGGGCCGGTAACGTCCGCCCGATCTGGCTTCTTCCAACGTTTTACGATATTCGACTGAAGGATGACCGAGACCATCGCGCGAGCCCGGCTTGCCGGAATGCATCGGCACGCTTTCGCGCCGCTGACGCCGCTGATAATGGCCGGTTCGCTTGGCGCGGCAACTGTGCTCGGCTTCGCGCCTTTCTACCTGTTCCCGCTGCCGGTCATCACACTGGCGCTATTGCTGGGGCTGTGGCGCAAAGCCGAATCGCCGCGCCGCGCGGCGGCACTGGGTTTCGCTTTCGGGCTTGGCTTTTTTGGCGCTGGGGTCAGCTGGATTTATATCAGTCTGCACGATTTCGGCGGCATGCCTGCAGCGATTGCCGGGGTCGGCACGGCATTGTTGTGCGCCGTCTTGGCATTGTTTCCGGCTGCTGTCGCCTTTCTCCAAGCGAAGTTGCCGGCATCGAGTGTCGTCCGCTTCGTGTTGGCCGTACCAGCGTTGTGGGCGGGGGCCGACTGGCTGCGCAGCTATCTGTTCACCGGCTTTCCCTGGCTCGCGATCGGCTATTCGCAGGTGCCGGCGAGTCCACTGTCCGGTTTTGCACCGATTCTCGGTGTGTATGGCGTATCGCTGGTAACGGCCATGAGTGCGGGTTTGGCCACCTACTTGTACGCCAAAATAAAATCCCCCCGCGCTGGCGCGTCGGCCCCCTTTTTCAAGGGGGGGTTAAAAGGCATCTCTCCGTTTAAAAAAGGGAGATCAAGATGGGGGGGGATTTGCATTTCTGTTTTCATCGTTCTTCTGTGGCCGATCGGCTACGCGCTCAAACAAATCGACTGGACGCAGCCGATCGGCGAAGCGCTTGCCGTCAGCCTGTTGCAGGGAAATGTCGCGCAGGAACTGAAATGGCGCGAAGACCAGGTTGACAACACGCTCAAGACCTACCTCGATCTGGTGCTGGCCAGCCGCGCGCGTCTGATCATTTTGCCGGAGGCGGCGTTTCCGTTGTTGCGCGATCAGGTGCCGGAAAAATATCTGGCGCGCATCGCAGGTCATGCCGAGCAACTCGGCGGCGATGTTCTGATCGGCCTGCCGGAGCGCGACGGCAACGGTTACTACAACAGCGTTTTCAGTTTCGGTACTGCGCCGACGCAGGTTTACCGCAAGTCGCACCTGGTGCCGTTCGGTGAATTTATTCCGCCGGGTTTCGGCTGGGTTTTACGCTGGCTGCAAATTCCGATGTCCGATTTTTCACGTGGCGCCGTATATCAAAAACCGCTTGAAGTCGGCGGACAGAAGGTGGCGGTCGACATCTGTTATGAAGATGTTTTTGGCGAGGAGATTATCCGCATGCTTCCGCAAGCGACCTTGCTCGTGAACGTCAGCAATGACGCGTGGTTCGGCGATTCACTCGCAATTCCGCAACATCTGCAAATCGCACAGGCGCGGGCGCTGGAGACCGGACGCGTGATGCTGCGCTCGACCAACACCGGTGCGACGGCGGCGATTGCGCCCGACGGTCAGCTGATTCGCGTCGCGCCGCTATCCGAAAAGACGGCGTTGAATGTTGCGGTGCAGGGTTATACCGGCGCGACGCCGTATGTGCGTTGGGGCAATTCGCTGCTGCTGACGATCGTCGTGATCCTGCTCGTCATCAGCTTCGTGCGCGCCCGCGCGCTGCCGGTTGCCGGCAAAAAACAGTAAAATCAGCGTTTTCGCGGATTCCTCATGCTGACTTTTCAAGCACTGATTTCCACGCTGCAGAGTTACTGGGACGAGCAAGGCTGCGCGCTGCTGCAACCCTACGACATGGAAGTCGGCGCCGGCACCTCGCATACCGCTACTTTTTTGCGCGCGCTAGGACCCGAGCCATGGCGCGCTGCCTACGTTCAGCCGTCGCGGCGGCCCAAGGACGGGCGTTACGGCGACAATCCAAACCGGCTCCAGCACTACTATCAATTTCAGGTCGTGCTGAAACCCGCGCCGCGGGATATTCTCGATCTCTACCTCGGTTCGCTGCGAGCGATCGGTATCGACACCAGCAAGAACGACGTGCGCTTCGTCGAGGACGATTGGGAAAATCCGACGCTGGGCGCGTGGGGGCTCGGCTGGGAAGTCTGGCTGAATGGCATGGAGGTCACGCAATTCACCTATTTCCAGCAGATCGGCGGCCTGAATTGCAAACCCATCCTGGGCGAAATCACCTACGGCCTCGAGCGGCTGGCGATGTATTTGCAGGGCGTGGAAAGCGTTTACGATCTGGTCTGGACAAAATCGCCGGATGTTGGCGGAAAGCGCGGCGCTGAGCGCATTCTGCGCTATCGCGACGTCTACCATCAGAACGAGGTCGAGCAATCGGCCTACAATTTCGAGCACTTGAATGCGGACTTGCAATTCAGGCATTTCGCCGATTACGAGTCCGAGGCGAATCGCCTGATCGTCGCGAACCTGTCGCTGCCGGCCTATGAAATGGTGCTGAAAGCCGCGCACACGTTCAATCTGCTCGATGCGCGCGGTGCGATTTCGGTGACCGAGCGCGCGGCTTACATCGGCCGGATTCGTAACTTGTCGAGGCTCGTCGCGCAAGCCTATTACGAATCGCGCGAGCGCCTCGGCTTTCCGATGGCGCCGAAAATCGAAACCGAAATGACGCTCGCCGGTCAGCACGCATGACCACGGCAACGCTGCTCGTCGAATTGCTTACCGAAGAACTGCCGCCGAAAGCGCTCAGGCAATTGGGCGCCGCTTTCGCGGAAGGTCTTGCGGCGGGGCTGAAGGAGCGCGGGTTTCTGACCGATGACTCGACGAGCCTGCCCTATGCGACACCACGGCGGCTGGCGGTCACGATCAACGCAGTCCGCAAGCAATCCCTGGATCATGAATTCGAGCGCAAGCTGATGCCGGTCAAGGTCGGGCTCGATGCTGAAGGCAAGCCGACGCCAACGCTGACGAAGAAACTGGCGAGCATGGGATTGGCGGAAGTTACTGTCGAACAGATGGAGCGTAGGCTCGATGGCAAAACCGAAACGCTTTTCTACCGGCAACTCGCAGCCGGCGCCCCGTTGCGGGCTTCGCTCGAAGGCGCGCTACAGGATGCGATCGAAAAGCTGCCCATTCCCAAAGTGATGTCCTATCAGGACGCCGAAGGCAACCAGATACAGTTCGTCCGCCCAGCGCACAAGTTGGTTGCTGTGCTGGGGAGCGAAGTCGAGCCCGTAACAGCGCTTGGCTTGATCGCTTACCGGACGACGCTCGGGCATCGCTTTTTGAGCACAGGCGAAATTCCGATCAGGGATGCCGATAGTTACGCCGAAACGCTGCGGACGGAAGGCCGCGTCATTGCCAACTTCGAGGAGCGCCGCGCCATGATCGAAGCCGGATTGACCATGGCGGCGGACGGCGAGCGCATTATCCAATCGGACGCCTTGCTCGACGAAGTAACGGCGCTGGTCGAGTGGCCGGCGATCTATCGCGGTGCATTTGATACGGCATTCCTGGGCGTACCGCACGAGTGCCTGATCCTGTCGATGCAGCAGCATCAGAAGTACTTCCCGTTGGCCGATGCAGACGGCAAATTGCAGAACCGCTTTCTGATCGTCAGCAATCTGCCGACCGATGAACCGGGCGAAATCGTTCGCGGCAACGAGCGCGTACTGCGCGCGCGCTTGTCGGACGCTAAATTTTTCTTTGACCAGGACCGGAAAACCCCGCTGGATGCGCGCGTACCCAGACTGGCGGACGTCGTTTATAACCGCAAGCTGGGCAGCCAGCTCGAACGGGTCGAACGGCTGCAAAAGCTGGCGGTTCTGATCGCGGGCAAAACAAACGCGGACCCGGCGCTGGCGCGGCGCGCCGCCCACTTGTGCAAGGCCGATCTCCTGACCGACATGGTTGGGGAATTCCCCGAATTGCAGGGCGTCATGGGGCGCTACTATGCGATGGCTGACGGCGAACCGGCGGAAGTCGGCGACGCGATCGAGTTTCACTACCGGCCGAAATTCGCCGGCGACGCGCTGCCGCCCGACGGCGTTTCGACCAGCGTCGCGCTCGCCGACAAGCTCGAAGCGCTGGCCGGGTTGTTCGGCATCGGCCAGCAGCCGAGCGGCGACAAGGATCCGTTCGCATTGCGCCGTCACGCGCTCGGCGTTGTCCGCATTCTGGTCGAGGGTGGGCTCCCTGTTCCGCTCGACGCGATCGTGGCCGCTGCGTTTTCGGTGTTTCCGGATGGCATGGTGGCCGATGCTCGTGGCGATCTCGAAAGCTTCATTCTGGAGCGCTTGCGCGGCTACCTACGCGAAACCGGTTATAGCGCGAACGAGGTCGAAGCGGTGCTGTGCATGCGGCCGATGCAGCTCCACCGCGTTCCGTACCAGCTTGCGGCGGTTCGCGCGTTCAGCGCGCTGCCCGAAGCGGAAAGTCTCGCCGCCGCCAACAAGCGCGTCGTCAACATCCTGAAGCAGGCGGACGCCAAGGGTGTTTCTTTCTTGAACGCCGAGGCAGGCATGCTGCAAGATCCGGCCGAGCTTGCCTTGTTCCACGCGCTGCAATCGGCTGCCCGGCAGGCTGCCCCGTTATTCAGGCGCGGCGACTTTACCGGGTACCTGAAAACGTTCGCCGTTCTCAAATCCCCGGTAGACGCTTTTTTCGATTCGGTCATGGTGATGGTGGACGATCCGGCGCTGCGACAGAATCGTCTAGGCCTGCTCGCCGACTTGCGGCGGGAGATGAACCAGGTCGCCGACATTTCCAAGCTCGCCGCATGATGCAGAACCCTCCGTTTATTGTTCGCCGTTCACTGCTCGCTCAAACATGAAGCTCGCCATACTCGACCGCGACGGCGTCATCAATTACGACAGCGCGCGTTTCATCAAGAATCTCGAAGAGTGGAAGCCTATCCCGGGCAGCCTCGAGGCGATCGCGCGTTTGAACCAAGCAGGTTGGCGCGTCGTGGTTGCGACCAACCAATCGGGTATCGGCCGCGGCCTGTTCGATATGGCGGCGCTGAACGCAATGAACAGCAAGATGCATCGCATGCTGGGGCAGGTCGGCGGACGCATCGATGCCTTGTTCTATTGCCCGCACGCGGCGGAAGATAGTTGCGCGTGCCGCAAGCCCAAGCTTGGCATGTACCAGGATATTTCGCGCCGCTTCAACATCAGCCTTGTCGGCGCGCCTTGCGTCGGCGATTCGCTGCGCGACCTGCGGGCGGCGGCGGCCGTGGAAGCGTTGCCGATTCTGGTCTTGACCGGTAAAGGGCAAAAAACTTTGCAGGAAGAAACCAAACCCGCCAATACCCAGGTCTATGCGGATCTCGCGGAAGCGGTCTCCGCGATCACCGCCTGAATTGTCGTTCATGCGTTCGCGGCGCGCCTGCCTGGCTCTGGTCGTCGTGCGATCGACGTTGCTGGCGCTGGTACAGATCATCCTGACGCCGATCTTTGCGGTCGCAGCACTTTTGAGCTTTCCGTTTGACGCGCTGACGCGCTATCGGATCATCACCTTGTGGTCGCGGCTGGTCATCGCGGCGGCTAAATCCATTTGCGGCGTCCGCTACCGGGTCGAAGGCCTGCAGCACCTTCCTGCTACGCCAGCGATCATCGTGTCCAAGCACCAATCGGCGTGGGAGACGCTCGCTTTTCAGGTGATTTTTCCGCCGCAGGTCTGGGTGTTGAAAAAGCATCTGTTGCGGATTCCGTTTTTCGGTTGGGGACTGGCCATGATGAATCCGATTGCAATCGACCGCGGCTCCGGCATGCGCGCGCTGCGGCAAACGCGCGAGCAGGGTAGTCAACGTCTGCGCGACGGTTTCTGGATCGTCATTTTTCCTGAGGGGACGCGGGTGGCGCCTGGCGATAAGGCGAAGTATCAGATGGGCGGCGCCTGGCTCGCTGTCGAAACCGAAACTCCGCTTTTGCCGGTTGCGCTCAATTCCGGAGAGCTATGGGGCAAGCGCGCGTTCCTCAAATATCCGGGCGAAATCACGGTGAGGATCGGCGCCCCAATCGCGCCGGAGGGCCTGAAGCCAGGCGCGCTGAATCGAAGAATCGAAGACTGGATCGAATCTGAAATGCGAACGATCGCGGGAACCGCGCGCAGTGGCTAAAGTGGTTAAAGCGATGCGGGTCGAAGAAGCGCGCAGTGTCAAGCTCGGCGAACGCGAGATCGCTTACCTTTTGAAGCGTAGCAGCGAGCGGCGTCGCATCAGCCTGCGCGTAGACGAAGGCGGGCTGACCGTGCATGTGCCGTGGCGGACTTCAGAACGCCGTCTGCACCATGCGCTCAGCGATGCCGGGCAGCGGTGCTGAAGAAGATCGAAATTTACGCGCGCTCGCCACGACCGGACTGGTTCGAGGCGCGCCCCCTGAGATTCATTGGCAACAATCTTCCTGTCGTTCTGTCCGCAGGCAGCGGACGAAAACGCGAGGAGCACGAAGGCGCATACTGACGCTGACATTGCGCGATGCCTCGGACCGGGAAGCCGCCCAGCCGCTGGCGACGAACTCGCTACGCCGTCAGGCAACCGGGTTATTTCGCGAACGCGCTGCGCACTATGCAGCCTTGCTGGGCACAGCGGCGTGGCGGTTGATTCAGGCGCTCTACGTCATCGATTACGTGATCGCGCATGCTTGCGCATCTGGTAGAGCTCAATCATTCGCCGGCGTTCTGGTGGCAAGTTGAACGCATCTATCCGGATTTCGCATCCGCGCGGTCGGCATTGAATTCGAGCGCTCAGCCACGGCATGCCACTGTAAGACAGGCGCGTCCCGCCTCCCGGAAGCGCACTGCCCCTGTGCTACACTGCGCGTTTTTTCATCACTTGCCATGCGCGCACTTGCCTTTTCCTTCCTCATAATCCTGTTCACGTCAGCTTGCGGTCACAAGGCGCCGCTGTATTTGCCTGATCCCGCCAAGCCCAGCTCGTCAGCTCAGCCGTCACCACAGCAGCAGAACAAACAGCAAAACGAAAAGAACTGAACGCAGTGGAATTTTTTCCTCGCCGTAGTGGCCGGCTTTATGCCGAATCGGTTCCCTTGTCGGAGATCGCGGAACAGTTCGGCACGCCGTGCTATGTCTACTCCCGCGCCGCACTGACGGATGCGTATCGCAGCTACGACGCGGCTTTCGACCGCCGGCTTTTGATCTGCTACGCCGTCAAAGCGAATCCCAACCTCGCCATCCTGAATCTGTTCGCCTGCCTCGGCAGCGGATTCGATGTGGTGTCGGGAGGTGAACTACGGCGCGTCATTGCAGCGGGCGGCGATCCTGGCAAGACAGTGTTCTCCGGTGTAGGCAAAAGCGCCGAGGAAATGCGCTTCGCGCTCGAGGCCGGCATCCTTTGCTTCAATGTTGAATCGAAAGGCGAGCTTCGGCGTCTCGATCGCATTGCCGGCGAAGCCGGCAAGACGGCCCGTGTCAGTGTCCGCGTTAATCCGGATGTCGACGCCAGGACCCATCCATATATCGCGACCGGCTTGAAGCAGAACAAATTCGGCGTCGCCTATGCCGACGCCTTGCCCTTATATCGAATCGCGGCAGCATCGCCTAATCTGCAAGTGACCGGGATCGATTGCCATATCGGTTCGCAGCTGACCGAGATCGCGCCGTTCGTCGCCGCGCTTGAAAAGATCCTGACGCTGCTGGATCGCCTGACTTCGGAGAACATTCAGGTCTCGCATCTTGATCTCGGCGGCGGCTTGGGCATCCGGTATCGCAACGAGCTTCCTCCGTCGATCGACGAGTACGCGCGAGCCGTGACTTCCAGGCTGGCCGCGCGCGATCAAAGCATACTGCTCGAACCTGGACGCTCGCTGGTCGGCAACGCCGGTTTGCTGCTGACTCGCGTCGAGTACCTGAAGCACAGCGAGAATAAAAACTTCGCGGTCGTCGACGCGGCCATGAACGATCTGCTGCGCCCCGCGCTATACGACGCCTGGCACGATATCGTACCCGTCGAGGAAACCGACGCGAGCCGCTGCCGCTACGATATCGTCGGCCCGGTTTGCGAGAGCGCCGACTTTTTTGCCCGCGACCGCGAGCTCGTGGTGAACGAAGGGGCGCTGCTTGCCGTGTTATCGGCAGGCGCCTACGGCATGAGTATGAGCTCGAACTACAACACTCGCCCACGTGCTGCAGAGGTAATGGTCGATGGCGGAAAAGTCCATTTGATTCGTGAACGCGAAACGTTCGATCAACTCATCGCCGGAGAAAAGCGGCTGGCTTTAAGCTGTGATTCGGGGCCGTGATTTTGCGAACGAAGCGGCGCCGGCATCGCCATTATTTCTTCGCCTTGAAAGAAAATATCTCGTCGTCATTTAATGACAAAAAAATATTCCAAATCTGTTGTAATTTTTTTGAACAGGAATAAAATTGCCGCACCGTTGCGAAGACGATCTCGTATATATGCGAGAAGCGGCACACTGAAGTTGTAGGTGTCCGAAGCTACGTAAAGGTTACGGCTAGTGCTGTTAGGCTGTATAGGTGACCACACTTTCAACTAGTGGATAGGAGACAACGATGGCAACACCTGCAAAAAAACCTGCGGCAAAAGCTCCGGCGAAAACTGCAGCCAAGCCCGCAGCGAAAAAGGCTCCGGCTAAAAAGCCGGCAGCGAAGTCCAGGTAATCCGAGCAATCTGCCGCGGAGCATCGCTCCAGGCAGACGTCAAAAAGCCTGGAGGACGGTTGCCAAAGGCGCCGACTCTCCAGGCTCTCTAGAACTCCAAAGCAGCTTCTAGGCGAATTCGCGGCGCGCGGCGCACGGTGTTGAGAAGATTCCGGGTTGGCGTTGAAGCGAATTCAGCCTCTGCTGAATTCAGGCGCAGCGAGCTGCTAACTAGACCGGGAATGGTGTTCAACCGCGCCTACGCGCAGGTTGAACACAAGTAGCGGATCAGCCGGCGCGTGCCAGACCTTCGATTTCTTTAGCTTGCGGTTTTTTTGTGAAGCGTTCGATATGGTGCAATAGATCTGCTTCTTGGAACGGCTTGCCGAGAAACACGTCGACACCGAGCTGCTTGGCGTGATTGCGGTGCTTGTCCGCCGTACGCGAGGTGATCATGATGATTGGCACGCGCGCGGTAATCGGGTCGGCGCGCACATTCTTGGTCAGGTCGAAACCATCCATCCTCGGCATTTCAATATCGACCAGCATGACGTCGGGCGTCATGTCCTGTAATTGCTTGAGCGCGTCGACACCGTCTTTCGCCGTCACTACTTGATAGCCTTCGCGGGCAAGCAGCCGCCCGGTAACCTTGCGCACGGTCAGCGAATCATCGACGACCATGATGAGCGGCGCGACGACCGTGGCTTTTTCCGCATTTGCGGCTAATGCAGGAGTTCTGCCAGGGTAGGCAATGTGCAGCATGTCGCGCTGCGCAAGCTGAACCGGGTTGATGATCAAGACTACCGCGCCATTACCGAGCACGGTCGCGCCCGCGATGCCGGCCACGCGTGCGAGTTGCGGCCCGATGTTCTTGACGACGATTTCCTGATTGCCGATCAAACCGTCGACATGGATTGCCACGCGCTGGGCGCCGCTCTTCAGCAAAAGAATCGGGCTGTAGCGCATAGCCTCGGGCAACAGATCCATATCGCCAAGCAGTCTGGGCAGGTAGTGGAACGGATAACTGTTGCCGTGCCACTCGATCTTGTTGTCCTTGTAAGCTACGGCCAGCGCGGGCGCCTTCAGCTCCTGGACCTGCTCGATCATCGACGAAGGGACCGCGTAATGCCGCGTGCCGACTCGTATCAAAACGATCTGGGTAACGGCCAAGGTCAGAGGTAGATAGATCGAAAACGTCGTGCCCTTGCCGGCTTGAGATGCAACCTCAACTCGCCCCCCCAGCGTGGCGATTTCGTTGCGGGCGACTTCCATGCCTATGCCGCGCCCCGACGTCTGTGTTATTTCCTCGGCAGTCGAGAAGCCCGGCATGAAGATGAATTCCATCAACTGGGTTTCGGTAGCTTCGGTATCCCGTTGCAGCAAACCCGCCGCTTCGACTTTCCCGCGTATCCGTGCGAGATCCAGACCTCGGCCGTCATCGCTCAAGACGATCAGAATTTCGTTTGCGTGCTGGCGAACGTCGAGTGTGATCTCACCGATTTCGGTTTTTCCGGCCGCCGTTCGTGAACCGGCATCTTCGAGACCGTGGGCAATCGCATTGCGCAGCATGTGTTCGAGCGGCGCCCCGATTTTTTCGAGCACACTTCGGTCGAGTTCGACATTGCCGCCGCGAATTTCGAGGTTGGCCTTCTTGCCCAGCTCTTTTGCCGTCAGCCGCATGATGCGATACAGCCGTTCGGACAAGCTCGAAAACGGAACCGTGCGAATCCTCATCAGCTCCTGCTGCAATTCACGATTCATGCGCGCCTGCTGCAATAGCGCGGCGTCGGCTTCATCAAGACTTTTCAGCAATGTCTGCTGCACGGTCGTCACGTCGTGCAGGCTTTCGGCCATCAGCCGAGTCAATTCCTGGAAGCGCGTAAAGCGGTCGAATTCGAGGGGATCGAAGGCATCGTCTTCCTGGTTCAACGCCGTCAGCCGCGATTGCAGCTGGGATTCGGCCTGGATTTCGACTTCGCGCAACTGGCCGCGAAGACGCAATACGCTGTCGGTCAATTCGTTCAGGCCGTGCTTGAAAGAACGAACTTCGCCATCGATGCGGGAACGCGCAATACTGACTTCGCCCGCGTCGTTAACGAGGCGATCCACGATGTCGGCGCGAACGCGCAGCAGGGCCCTGGCGGAAACGTGATCAGCTTCGCGGGCAAGCGGCGCGATCGGGATGATTTGGGCTTCGGCCGCCGTAGCGGCGGTCGGGGGCGGCGCATTCGCTGCGCGAGCAGCCGGCGCTGCTGCGACGACCAGGAAATCGTTGCGTTGCAAGCGCTCGATGGCGTCGTTGACGCGATCAAACTCGGATTCCAGGTCGTCGAATAGCGTAGGCGCGCCGGCGCTCGTTGCGAGCGCATGGTCGACCTGCGACTCCATGTAGTGCGTGAGCTCACCGAGCCGCATCGCCCCGGCCATGCGCGCGCCGCCCTTCAGGGTATGCAATGCGCGACGCAGGGCTAGCGGCGCTTGTGTATTCGCCGGATCGCTCTTCCACGCGCGCAGATCGCTGCCGATCTGTGGGACCAGGTCGGCCGCTTCCTCGATAAAGATCGGCAGCAGCTGCACGTCGATGTCGTCGCGCACGACACGCCGCTCGACTATTGCCGGCGCGCCTTCGGCAGGCCCGAGCCGTGGCAGCGGCGCTTTGTCAATCATGACCTCGGGCACGCTTTGCTCTGCCATTGGCTCGCCTGCTGGCTCCATCACCGGCGATTCTGCGACTGGAGCCAGTGCAGCGGGTTGTTCAGGCAACGCTTCCGCAACGGGCCAAACTGGCTCGGATTCGGAGGCCGCCCTCTCGCTTTCCGCTGCGGTTGGATATGCGTCCATCGACGTTTTTGCCGCCGTGCTGTCGTGTAGGTGTTGTTCCGTGGCCGAGATTTCGGAAGCGCTTTGCGTTGCTTCTGCTGAAGGACTGAGGAGATCCAGCGCGGGTAGATCAAGGGCCGGTAGCTCGCTCGTTTGACCGCTTGCGGGCATGTCGATCGCCGTCAGATCGATTTCGGACAAGTCGGCCGAAGCCAATTCAGCCGGCGGCGTCTCGGACGAAACCGAATCGTCCGTCGAAAGGTCGGCTGATAAGAAATCAGGAGAGACGAGATCTGACGCCGCGAGATCGAGCGGATTTTGTTCAGCGTCTGCCGTTGGCACCTCCCGTATTATGTCGATCTCATGCTCTGGTGCTTTCGCCGCCGACGCTCTCTTGGCCGGCCGATGCTGCTCACGCGCTACCGCAAGTTGACCGCGCAATTCCTGCATTTCGGGGTCAGCGCCCTCGGGGGCGCGTCGTTCGCTCAGGGCGTGCATCATTGCCCGTAATACTATTACCGCGTTATCGATGACGGTGATTTGGGCAGTGTTCTGCGCGACCGGTTGATCGGTCAATTCCTGCAAATACAATTCCAGAGCGCACGCGGTTTCCACGACTGCGGCGACACCCGCAGTGCGGGAGATGCCGGCCAATGTATGAGCAGCGCGCATGAAGTCGTACGCGATCGGCTGTTGTGGAAGCTCGTGCAGCTTCGCGGCTTCGCGCTCCAGCGTAACGAGATGCTGCTCTGCTTCCTTCATAAAAATTTCATATAACTCGGCCGACATCACGATGTCGCCGATCTGAATGTCAGTCGCGAGTGGCTCCGGCTCGGGGTCTGGCGTGGAAGCTTCGACCGGCTGGTCCGCAGTTTCCGGTGTAGCGAACAGCTGCGGCGCGATCTCGGTTACTGTTACTTCACCTGCGGCGTAGTCAGTTTGAATATCTTCAGCTTCAGCGGCGGGCCCCGCATTCAGCTTTTTTGCAGTGTATTCCTCCAGACTTGGCGCCGCGGAAACGGCGGCAGCAGCCACAATCGCTACAGCGGGAGCAACAGCCTCAGCACGAGCAAAAGCCGCAGCAGAAGTAACAGCCGCAGCGGGAGCAAATACCACGGCAGGCGAGGCGATCGGAGCATGAGTAGCGACTGCCACGGCGGCGGGTTCGACGCCGTCGCGGAGTTGTGCCGCAAGGTCGTGTATCGGCTGTGCTTCGATTTCGACGCTGCCTGCATTCTTCAGCTTGGTCACCCAGACGGCGAACGAGTCGTGCGCGAGGGCGATCAGATTGAAAAGCGCGGCGTTTGGCAGCTTGTCCTGCTGCTGCCACTCGTTCATCACCTGCTCTACACTCCAACCGATCTCACCCAATTGCATCAGGCCGACCATGCGGCCGCTGCCCTTCAAGGTGTGGAAGCCGCGCCGTATCGTCGTTATCGCATCGCGTTGGTGAGGCTGGGCGCGGCAAATCGCAAGATTTTCCTCGATGGTCGCAAGAACCTCGGCGGCTTCTTCGAGATAAATTTCGAGCAACTCGGCGTCGACCGCGTCGCTGCTCGCAACCAGCAACCGTGTCGCTTGTGCGGACGGCGCGACGGCCGCGACTTTCGGCGCGGTAATCCGGGAAATAGCCTCCGCAAGTCCGGGCTGACCGTTTTCAGCAGTGTTCAGCAGGTTGAGCGCAGCTGCGGTTCGCTCATGCAGACCTTTGTCGGCGACCAAATCCGCATCCTGGCGCATCGACTCGAGCTGGTTCTGCAGCTCCTCGCGCACAACGGTATCCTCGGGCTGCTGCTGCCAGGCTTCGAATAACGCCTGGGTCTGCTGTTTCGAGATTGCCAGATCGGATTCGACGCTGACGGCGGCTTGCGCCTCGCTATCCTCTTCATTGCCGGGCAACTCAATCGTTTGCGTGATGTCAGGGCCGCTCAAGGTTTTTCCGGTAAGACGGGAAAAAACCGGCGCGATAATCTTCAGCGGTTCCGACGGATTATGTTCGATGGCCTCGATATAGAAACCGAGGCTGCTAAGACCGTCGGCGAGAAGCTCCAGTTCGGCCTGCGCGACCTCATGAGCAGGGTTGGCGGCTTTATTGATCAAGGCCTGGCAGGCGTTTAACAGTTCAGTCGCTTCTTCGAGCCGCAGAATCGCCAGCGCGCCGGCGACCTGCTTAAGGAAAGGCTGCAAGCCCGGCAGCGCGTCGCGTTTGGCCGGATCGCGGAAGAAAGTATCTAGCACCTGCTCGATGTGCCGCAAATTGCTCTGGATTTCGCGGACGACCTGGGCGACCAGCAGTTTTTCCTGCGCTTTCCGGCTGATCTCGTCAAGCACCGGCTGGGTCAGCAAGTCATCATCGCGGGCTTTGCCGCCGACCGCCGAGCGCAGACGGCCGACCATTACGCCGACCTGCCGGGCGATGTCGGCCTTGGGGTTGGTGATATTGTCGAGCGCGTTCTCGACGACGAGGAGGGCGGTTGCGATTTCCAGTCCAAGCTCGTCTCGCCGCGAATCGTTGACCGATTCCATGTCAGCCGCGATCGGCTGCATGACGTCGAGCAGTTTCAACAGCGGCGCACTCAGATCGGAAGATTTCTGCTTGAGCCTGGCCAACGCCTCGACGAATTGCGCCAAAGCCGGCCGGTTGCCCGAAGTGCATTTGGTCCACGCGTCTTTGGCGCTGGTCAGGATCTCGCGCAGTTCGCGTAAAATCGGTCGCATCTTGACCAGATCGACTTCGACCAAGCTATTCACGCCGGCTGGCGGCAAATGCCGGTCAAGCTGGAAAAGCCGCTTGATTTCTTCTGCGCGTCCGCTCGACGGTTTGCTGCGGGCGATCGAATAAAGCACATCGCGCAGCAGGCGCTCCGCGACTTTCGGTGAGCCGGAACCGAGCCGGCGCACCTGCAAATCGATACGCGCACATAACCGTTTCAGCTCGAAATCAGGCTCGAGGCCGTGGTGAACCAGCGCATCGATGAGGCCGACAGCACTCCACCAAAACGAACGCTGCGCGGGCAGCGGCTGCGTGCCTTCAATGGCGCGCACCGCCTCGAGCATCGCATGCTTGGCGTCGGCGTCCTCCGAATCGCGCAGCCAGCGCAGTAAGCCGCGCTGAAAAGCGCTACGCTGGATTTTCACGAACTGCACCAGATTGGCGCCCTGGTTAAGCAGATCGCTGCTGCTCAATTTCGGCGCCTGCGCTCCGAGATCAGGGAAGAACAAGTCAGTTTCCGAAGCCAGCGCGCTGCCGCGGACCATAAACAGTTCCCGGTAAAGCGGAAACAGGCGCAAGGGCACGTTCGGTTCGCCGCTGATGAGATCTTCCAGGTAGCGAGTCAAAGCCGCGATGGCGCGATTGAACAGCGTGAGGCTGGCAGGAGTCATTTCGATCTCATGTTTCTCGAGCGCCGCCAGAGTACTTTCAAACTCTTCTGAAAAACGCGCAAGCCCGTCGAGTCCGACCATCTGCAAGGCACCTGTCACCTGGTGCAGATGCGTCAGGCAGAATTTCAGGGCAGCGCCATCGGAAGGGTTTTCAGCAAACTGGACGAGGCTCGATCGCGCGCGTTCCAGCGCCTGATCGATCTCACTTTTGACCCAGGTCAAGGGTCCGACATCGAATTCTTTTACGGCGCTCATAATCTCTTAGGCTCTAGGCGAGCTGGTTTATTAAGACGAAGTCGGTTAACCCAACTTGAAGCCCGATACCGAGCCTTTCAGTTCGGCCGCGAGATCAGTCAGTTGTCCAATCGAGACTGCGGTCTGCTGAGTGCCTTGCGTCGTCTGGTCGGTAATGCGCAGGATTTCCTGCATGTTTTTCGAAACTTTGTCGGCTGAATCGGCCTGGGCCTGAGTCGCCGTCGAAATCCGGGATGCGAGCTGTGCGAGGTTTTTCGAAACCTCGCCGATTTCATGCAGCGTCTGACCCGCGGCGTCGGACAGCTTCGCGCCTTCGACCACACCCTGGGTACTTTTTTCCATCGCCGCGACGGCGTCCTGGGTATCGGTTTGAATCGTTTTCACGATCGCGCCGATCTGCTTGGTCGCTTCGCCGGAGCGTTCCGCAAGCCTCTGCACCTCTTCCGCAACGACAGTGAAGCCGCGCCCCGCCTCACCGGCCGAGGCCGCCTGAATCGCCGCGTTCAACGCCAGCACGTTGGTCTGTGCGGTAATGTCCGAAATCAGTTCGACGATTTCGCCGATTTCCTGCGACGATTCGCCGAGGCGCTTGACCCGCTTCGAGGTTTCCTGAATCTGCTCGCGAATTTCGTTCATGCCGGAAATCGTCTTTTGCACCGCCGATGCGCCTCTTTCAGCCGCATTCAGCGAGCGCTCGGCAACTTTCGCGGATTCCGCCGCGCTGACCGAAACGTCGTTGATCGAATGCGCCATGTGCAGCACCGAAGAGGTGGTTTCCTTGATCTCGTTCGACTGTTTGTGTGCTGCTTCGAGCAGCTGCCTGGAAATATCCTGCGCAGCGCTTGAGGCCAAGGTGACTTGCTCCGTGGTCTTGTTGATTCCTGTCACCAGCGTACGCAATTCCTCAATCGTGAAGTTGATCGAATCGGCGATCGCGCCGGTCACGTCTTCAGTCACTTTCGCAGTGACAGTCAAGTCGCCGTCGGCGAGGTCGCCCAATTCGTTCAGCAATCGCAGGATCGCTTCCTGATTGCGCTGGTTTTCGCGTTCGCTTTCTGAGGAACGGCCGCGCGCATCATCGATAATTACTTTACCCAGGAGTAACACGGTGATTAGCGTCAGTATGCCAAACACCGCGGCGGCGATTGCCGTGCCGCGATCACGCAACTGTCCGCTATAGACTTCCGCGACCGCCTGCGTGCTTTTCAGCAGGTTTTCGCTGCCGACGTAGATGTTCTGCCCGGCCTGTTTGGTCGAAACCAGTTTCTGCATGTTCTGCAGAATGGAATTGACGTTGCCTTCGAACTCCTTGAACAGCGCCTGCAGGGCGACCAGGCGATCGCGCGCTTCCGGGGCGCTAACCGGGCTCAACCTGAGTTCTTCACTGCCATTCAGCAGGCCCTGCAGGTTGGCGCGGAATACATTGGTGTCTTTCGCCAGCAGGAAGGCAACTTCCGGATCGATCGTCTCGCCCGACAGCAGCGCATTGGCGTTCTTGGCCAGCTTCTGGGTCAGCATGGTCAGCTGGTTGGCAACCGCGATAGCACGCGGTGCCCCGCCGTTTTGAGCGATCAGGCTTGCCACCTCGTCGGCGAGTTCGAGCAGCGGCGTGTTGCTCGCGTTGATTGCCGCAACACTTTTGCCGAGGTTGATCAGGCTGTTTTTTTCGGCAAGAATCAGGCTCGCCTGATTTTCCAGCGGCTGCCATTGTTCTTTGATCTCGCGCAACGCATTTTGGGCGGCGTCGGGCGAGGCCGACAACTGCGTCCCGAGGTGTTGCCCGCCGTTGATCAGGAGGTCGAGGCTATTGGCGAACTCGTCGCGACTTTCCTGCAGATGGTCGAAGCCGCGGGGATTGCCGTTAACTGCCTGCTGCGCGCTTTTTGCAAGGCGCTGCGACAGCATTTTCATCTCGTTCGCCGTCGCGTCACGGACCCCGCCGAGCACCTGGCGCCTGTCGTGGATGAAGATCATCAGGGCGCCAAGCACCAGAAGTAACAACAGCAAAGCGCCTAGTATTTGAAACTGTTTAGTGATCGGCAAATTTCCGACCAGCGGCAGGCGCGATGGCCCGGCTTCGATCTCTTTCGGCTGCAAATCATCCGTGATGGAGATGGTCTGCATCGGATCGTAGTTCGGATCCTGGGTGTCAGCGGTCCCCGCTGATCTCGCTGCTCGTTTTTTTGAACCGATCACCGGAAACCGGAAGCCGGAAAGAATGGACACCATTTACTTCTCCTGTGAGCGTTGCTGCGGTCTCGCTGTTCTAAAGTCCGACCTGTAAAAAATCCGGGTGCTGCACCAATTCGCGCATCGCCAATTCAGTCCACAACGCGCCGTCGTCGTCGAGATATTGCCCCTTGACCCAAGGGCGATCGATCGAAGTTCGCTCTTTGCGTGTGAGTTGCCCGGGTTTGCGCAGACCAAGCATGCGGCTGACCAGAATCCCGCAATTGACGCCGAATTTCTGGCCGACCAGTAAAACCCGGCTGTCGACGGTGGGCTGGGTTGGTGTATCGCCGATAAAGGCCGCCAGATCGACGATGCTGTGCAAATTGCCGCGCACGTTGGCGACGCCGCAATACCAGCTGCGGGTCAAGGGCACCGGAATGAAACTTGGCAGCGGCAAGACTTCCCCGGCATCGCTGAGTTCGACCAGCCAGTTATCGCGACCGACCTGCAGGCCGAGCAGGGAAATCGGCGCCGCAGGCGCATCGGTAACCGCCCGCAAGCGCGTGACTAAGCTTTGCTGATATTCGCGCAGACTGACTCGCTTAGCCATGGACAGGACCCATTAGGCGAGAGCCGAAATCTTGGCAAGCAGCTTGGCTTGATCGATAGGCTTGACCATATAGTCTTTGGCGCCCTGCCGCATCCCCCAGATCTTGTCTGTTTCCTGGCCTTTGGACGTGCATATGATGACCGGAATATGCTTGGTTTCATCATCTCGAGAGAGGGCGCGGGTGGCGTGAAAGCCGTTTTGTCCCGGCAGCACGACGTCCATCAGGATCAGGTCGGGCTTTACTTCCTTGGTCTTGGTCAGGGCTTCTTCGGCGTTTTCGGCAGTCGAAACCTGGTAGCCGTTTTTGGTCAGCAGATCGACCAGAAAATGACGCTCGGTTGGCGAATCATCGACGACCAGAACTTTGCTGATGGGCATATTTAACCTCTATTACGTTAAGCGACTTTTTTCTGTGCGTGGAACCCTACGGTCTTCAGCAGGCTATCTTTGGTAAAAGGCTTGGTCAGGTATTCGTCGGAGCCGACCATGCGGCCGCGTGCCCGGTCGAACAAGCCATCCTTGCTCGACAGCATGATGACCGGTGTGGATTTGAATTTCGGGTTTTTCTTGATCAGCGCGCACGCCTGATAACCGTCGAGGCGCGGCATCATGATGTCGACAAAAATCACGTCAGGCTGGTGATCGGTGATCTTGGCCAGCGCATCGAAGCCGTCTTCGGCCAGGATTACCTGACAGCCGACTTGCAGCAGGAAAATTTCGGCGCTTCGACGGATGGTGTTGCTATCGTCTATCACCATCACTTTCAGCCCCTTCAAATCGAATTGGTTCACGCCGTCTTTCACTTTCCCGCCTGCTCCCTGGTAGAAATTACTTTAGACGCGCCAGCTTACGCTGTTTCGCTTGCACAAAACATAACTAGCATTGGAGAAATCAATTTGCTAACCAGCTTTGTCGTCCGCCGTCAAAACCATTGTGTTAATGAAAAAAACTGCCGTTTTTGCCGATGATCGTCAAATCGACGTATTTGGACGCGTCGTGCTTGCTTGGCGAGAAGCTGACGTGGAATCCACCGAGATCGAGATCACTGGTTTTTTCCAGTGCGGCGATGAATTTCTCGCGCGTCAAATCCTTACCGGTACGCCTCAAGCCTTCGACGAATACCTTGGCGGCGATAAAGCCTTCGAGACTGCTGAACGAGTAAGCGCTTTTCGGCGCGAACTGCGCCATGGTTTTCTGGTATTCCCTGACGATCGCGACACTCGGGCTCCACGGAAAAGGCACGACCTGGGAAATCGCGACACCCGAGCCGACCGTCCCGAGATCGGCGGCAAGCGCATTGCTGCCGACGAACGAAACGTTGAAGAACTGCGCCGTGCTGCCGGCTTTCTTCGCCTGGCGGATGAATTCGCCGCACGATTTGTACGCACTAACCATGATCACGGCGTCCGGCTTCGCGGCGCTGATCGCCTGTACCGCCGTGCCGACGTTGACCGTGTTGCGCTCGACGGTGCCAAGTGCGCTGATCGGTAAACCGCGCTTCTTCATCGCCTTTTCGACACCGGTCAGACCGGCTTTGCCATAGGCGTCGTCCTGGTAGAACACGGCGATGTTCTTGATGCCGGTCGAAACCAGCTGCTCGACGATTTTTTCCGTCTCGTCGTAGTAGCTCGCGCGGACGTTGAAGATATAGCGGTTCAGCGGTTCGCGCAGGGAGGCGGCGCCGGTGAAGGCGCCAAAGAAAGGTACTTTGGCTTCCGTGAAGATCGGCAATGCGGCATTGCTGGTCGGCGTCCCGACGTAGCCGAACAGCGCGAAAACCTGTTTGTCGTTGATCAGCTTCCTGGTGTTTTCCGCAGCGCGCGCCGGTTCGTAGCCATCGTCGAGCGATACCAGTTCGATTTTCCGGCCGAGTACTCCGCCGTCGCCGTTGACGAGATCGAAATAAGCCTGTGCGCCCTTTTTCATCTCGTTGCCGAGCTCGGCAGCGGGGCCGCTGAAAGCGGCCGATTGGCCAATGATTACGGTTTGATCGGTGACGCCAACGTCCGCCGCGGCTTGCAAGGATAAGCTGAATAATCCTGCAAACAGCGAGACGGCTAAGCCTTTATTTTTCACGTTGCCTCCGTTGAATAATGCAGTGGCGCTACAAAGCTGCCATTCGGATTGTGCGGTGCCGACGCTGAGCTTCCGGCGCGGCGAGGACCGAAACGCAATAGATATGCCATTCACCGGAAAAAAACGGCGCCGAGGGCGCAGTCCGGCGCGAATCAAGTCATAACCGCGGGAAAACGTTTTTGTGCGCTTTAGTGAAGTCATGCTCTCCAGCCTATCGTGCAAGCGCGTTTTGTGACGAAATGCGTCACCTTGTAAGTTTCCTGAACGCATCGCTGGCGCGCGGACACGGCGCGTGGACGTTAGCTGTTTAGTCCTTAGTCCCGCACCTGCAGCTCGCGGCTGCGCTTGCGCGACACCAGCGTCATCGCGAGGCCGCTGATCACCGTGATGAAAATCGCCTTGTCGTAAGCGTAAAGCGCAGCGTCCTTCGTGATGAATGAATACAGCAGCGGTACCACTCGATCTGCCCGCTTTGCACGAGATCGACATAGGCGATGCGCTTGATCAGCGCAAGGACCTTGTGTGCGCGCCCATCGTTTCGCCAGCAGCGACGACGTCATGTTGTTCTCGTCGTCGTTGGTCAGCGCTCAGAATGCATGCTGGGTGCGACGTTCAATCGGACCGGCAATGAAAAGCGCGCAGCCAGGCTTTCCAGGCGACAAACAGATCGGGATCGAGCGCCGCGATCACGGAGCGCTGCCAAAGCCGGCCTGCCCAGAAATCGTCGCGATTCAAGGTGCACATCGAGCCGCCGGCCTCCTTCAGAATCAGCGAGCCGGCCGCGTAATCCCACAGCTTTTGGCCGCCGTGCAGATAAAGATCGAAGCGGCCCGCCGCCGTGTAGCACCATTCGAGCGTGCTGGCGCCGTAGTTGCGCGCCGACGAATACGGCGGTTCGGTAGCCAGATGCTCGGCGAGCTTCGGCGTCAATCGTTTGAAGTCGACGCTCGCCATCGCCTCGCGCAATGCCGGCGCGCGATCCTTGATCGGCAGCGGTTCGCCGTTCAGCCAGGCGCCGCAGCCTTGCGCGGCATAAAACACTTCGTCCGCAACGGGATCGTAGACCACGCCGAGTATGCTTCGGCCGTGTTGCATCAGCGCGACCGAAACCGCGAAGTACGGCAAACCGTTGACGAAATTCGACGTGCCATCGATGGGGTCGACGCACCACAAGCCGGCGTCGCCGGCCAGCCATTGTTCGGCCTGTTCGAGCCGCGTCATTTCTTCGCCGATCATCGCGCCGTCGTAGATTTCGCGCAGCTTCCGCGACAGCGCTTCCTGCGCAGCAATGTCGGCTTCGGTGTACAGGCTGCCGTCCGTCTTGCGCTTGTGGGCGACGCGCAGATAGCGCGGCATGATTTCGGCGGCGGCGACCGCCTTGACAACGGCGATTACAGGTTCGAGCATTTCCTCGGCCGGCAGCATCACCGGCTCGATCATGCGTCGCGTTTCCATTTGATCGAGCAGCCGATGCTCGGGATCTGCGCCGTCGGACCACGGCCTGTCTGTGCGATTTGCAGCATGGCGTCGAACAATTCGCGGCGCGCGCCGGCGCTTTCACTTTTCCCTGAAGAATCGAGGCGGCCGCGGTATTGCAGTTCGAGATCGGCATTGAAGCCGAAGAAATCGGGCGTGCAGACTGCGCCATAAGCTTTCGCGACTGCTTGCGATTCATCCCACACGTAGGGAAATGGAAACGCAAACTGTTCGGCGACCCGCCGCATGTTGTCGAATGAATCCTCCGGATAATCGGCGACGTCGTTCGACGAGATGGCGATTGCGCCTATGCCATGCTCAAGCAGTTCGGCGCAATCGCGGACCAGGCGCGTCCGCGCCGCTTTGACGTAAGGGCAGTGATTGCAGATGAACATGACGACAAGACCATTCTTGCCGCGCGCATCGCCGAGGCGGTAGCGCTTGCCGTCGGTGCCGGGTAAATCGAACTCGGGGGCTCGCGAGCCAAACGCGCAGATTGGGGAGGATTCGCTCATGTTTGTTTGCAGGCGCGGCGTGGGAAACGACGCGGGCAATATAATATCATGCACGATCGCCTCCCCGCGCCGCGCCGTCCTCGCCCACCGTCCTTGTCCGCCACCCCGCCTCTTATCACACACATGGCGCTTACCCGCTTCTATTGCCCGACCGATATCGAAGTTGGAGCTAACATCCGGCTGCCGGCTGCCGCCGCCCATCACGCACTCAAGGCGCTGCGCGTGCAGACCGGCGATCGTCTGGTTCTGTTCAACGGCCGCGGCGGCGAGTTTACGGCGACAGTCACGCACTGCGGCAAAGATGCGGTCGTCGTCGGCGATCTTGAATTCCGCGCTGTCGAGCGCGAATCGCCGCTCGCCATCACGCTCGCGCAAGCCGTGCTGAATGCGGAAAAAATGGATTGGGTCGTGCAGAAAGCCGTCGAACTCGGCGCAGCGCGCATACAACCGCTGACGACCAGCCGCAGTGTGGTGCGGCTCGATGCCGGACGCGCCGCCAAACGCGCGCTGCATTGGCAGAATATCGTGATCGCGTCCTGCGAACAGTGCGGACGTAATCGGCTTCCCGAAGTCGCCGCGGTAGCCGCGCTGCCCGATTGGTTAGGCCAGCTGAAAGACCAGGCTACGCGATCCGCTGCCGCCGCCGAATTGCGCCTGCTGCTGCTACCGGATGCGGAAGCGAGCTTGCGTGATCCGCCGCCTCCGGATCAAAAGCTGACGGTTCTGGTCGGCCCGGAAGGCGGCTTCTCGGACGACGAAGCGCGAGCCGCAGCGACAGCCGGGTTTGTTCCGGTTTCCCTGGGCCCGCGCATTCTGCGCACCGAAACCGCGGGCGCTGCCGCGCTTGCCGCAATGCAGGCCTTATATGGAGATTGGTGAGCAAAGCGATTATAGCGGCTGATAACGAACGACATCGAAAGGAGCGCGACAAAAGGAGCACCATGCTTAACAAATCCGTCCCCAACATCGAATTGCCCGCAACCGGCGGCAAGACCATCCGGTTGGCCGATCTGCGCGGCCGCACCACGGTCCTATACTTTTACCCGAAGGACAACACGCCCGGCTGCACCACCGAAGGGCAGCAATTCCGCGACCTCTCTCCACAATTCGAAAGACTCGGCTGCGAAATCTACGGCATCTCGCGCGACAGTCTGAAATCACACGAAAGCTTCAAGGCCAAAATGGAATTTCCGTTCGAACTACTGAGCGATCAGGACGAAGCTGCTTGCAAAGCTTTCGACATCATCGAGATGAAGAATATGTACGGTAAACAAGTGCGCGGGATCGAGCGCAGCACGTTCTTGATCGATAGCAAGGGCATTGTGCGACGTGAATGGCGCGGCGTAAAAGTCCCCGGACACGCGGCGGAAGTGCTTGAGTTCGTCAAATCGCTGTAAAGGTTATCCGCCGACCGTGTCTACTAGCTGTCATTCCCGCGCGGGCGGGGAATCCAGGCGGCGTCCACAAGACACTTGGGTCCCTGCCGCAGCCACTGCCCTCGCATTAGTCGTCGCGCATCAGTCGTCCGAATCTTCTTCGCACCGCTTGCACTCCCGTCCCCGCTTACCCGGTGCGACATATCCCGCCAGATCATCAGCGGACGCCTTGTACGCATGCAGCACGCCCGGAATCAGCACATACCCATTCGGCACGGGGCCGACTTCGACGCCGTTCAACTTCGTCGGTTGATCGATATCGCGCTGCACGCTGCTCCCTCTGAAGTCGACGTAAACGTCGAACTGCACGTTGCTGCCGTTTTGCGTCACCGAGAAGTCGTTGTCGTTGCCGGCGAGAATCAGGCGAGCGCCATCGCTCAAGCGCGGACCAATCGCGAGCCCTTCCCATTTTTCGGGCTGCTTCCCGTTGGGAAGCACAGTGTCTTCGGTGAAATCGATGAACACGCCCGACTTCGTGACGGGAATGATCCCAGCCCCCGCGAGATCGCTGCCGGGTAACACGAGAGTACTCACGTCAGTCGCGTCGCTGATGTCGATTTTATAAACGCGCTTCGAGCCGACCACCATCTTGCCTTCCGGATCGTCCACTCCGAGCCCGCGGTTGTCGCGTTCGATGACGAGGAATTCATGATCGTTGAGCGCGACGATCGCCGATAGCCCGATGTTGCGACCCTGACGCGGATCGGTTGCCGACGCGCTGCCGCCCTGAGCTTTGATGCGCGCGGCAATGTCTGCTTGCGCTTCAAGCTGATACGCGTATTGCGCTGTGCTCTCACCGTAGCCGGCGCTGTACCGATCGCTGTTGAATTCGACGATGCGAACATTGCGGCCGTCGCGCCCGTCGTTCGGTTTGGGTTCGTCGGGTTCGTTGATCAGCGGGTCCTGCAGCACGGCGAAAAGCTTTTTGCCGTCCGGCGAAACGGCGATGCCTTCGAAGCCGCGGTTGTCCTGACGGCCGAAAAAGATGCCGTCATCGGCGCGCCCGGCGACGAAATCGAGATCACCCGGATTGCCCGGCGCGACCTGCAGCCGCGGGAGGAGATTAGCCGGCGTTTCGAACACCTTGACCAATACGCCTTTGCGGTTGAATTCGTAGACCGAAGGACCATACTCGTCCGAGACGATGAAATGACCGTTGATCGGGCTAACGACGAGGCCCTCTGGATCGAAGCTGCGGCCGAGGACTGCTGCGTTGCCGTTCAGCTCGGCCGGATTCAACCCATTCAACGCTTGCGGATTATCGAGATCCGCCTTGCTCGGCGGCGTCAGCAGACCTTTAGGGTCGCTGAACTTGATTGTCTTTTGCACCTTGAACTTCGAGATCGCGCCAGTTTTCCGATCGATATCAATCTTGAATCGCTGCACGCGCGTCTCATACGCCAGCACGCCGCCGCCAGGCCCGCGATCGGACAAGGCCCACCATTGTTGCTCCCTGGGGTCGTAGTAGATGTCGGAGAAGAAGCCCACCCGCCCGCCGTTTGCGCTCGCCACACCGGTTTTATCAACCGAATCTCCTGGAATCACTAAACCATTGACGAATGTGGGTTCGGCGTTGCTCGCCGCTGTGGACAGAACGAGAAGCGCGCCTAGTGCGGTCGCGCAGGCAAATCGCAACATGTTTTCCCCCTTTGGATGAGCGGACAGATTGGTTTTGTGGGCTTGCAAAAGCTTTGCAGCAAGCTATCACAGACAAGTTACAGAAATGTTTCGATGCGCAAATAAGCCCGATGCCTCAAACACTTCACGCTGGGCTGCCGCCGTTTGCCGCGCCCGCGGAGCGTGCTACGCTTGCAAGCGCATCTTTTTTCATGCCGAAAAGCTATGGCGCTGCCACCGATCGCGAGTTTAAAGCCAGGCGAAGCCGACGTTCGCGCCTGTCTGGAACGTATGCTGGCGAGCCCGATGTTCGCGCAGGCGGAACGCCTAAAGCCGCTTTCTGCGCTATCTTGTCGAGCAGACTTTGGCCGGGCGCGGCGAGCAGATCAAGGGCTACACCATAGCGGTCGAAGTCTTCGAGTCGCGCGCCGGATTTCGATCCGGAGACGGATGCGATCGTGCGTGTGCAAGCTGGGCAGTTGCGGGCGAAGCTGCGCGAGTATTACGACGGCGATGGACGCGCCGATCCTCTGCGTTTTGAGCTGCCGAAAGGTGGTTAGGCAATTCGAATAACGTGCGAAGAGCAGGCGCAGCGCGAGGCAGTGAAATCTCAACCGGCGCGGCATCAGCCCACACCGCAAATCCCCCCTAACCCCCCTTTTCCCAAGGGGGGAGAACCTCAAGGAGCATTGACCCGGCTGGAGCCGATCGTCGACAAGCCCTCGCTCGTCGTGCTGCTGTTCGTCAACATGAGTTCGGACCCCGAACAGGAATATTTCGCCGATGGCATCACCGAGGATTTGACAACCGAGCTGTCGCAGCTGCCAGGGCTGTTCGTCATCTCACGGAACTCGGCTTTCGTTTACAACGGCAAGCCGAAACGGGCTGAAGAGAAACCGGGCAAACTTGAATGCGGCGGCGAGCGTGCAATCGGCGATGCTGGGTTGCTCGCCTGCGATGAAGTGCCGTCCATCGGACAATCGTTCATCAAGGAAACGAAGGCCAATCGGAAGCTCCTTTTGAAAGTGCGCCGCAATGCCGGGATTCGGCGGATATCCGAGCGGCGAGTTGGTGGAGTGGATGACGTGCGTCACAGGTCTTAGCGCTCTCAGCTCGGCGATCCGCTCGAGCTCACGCACGCGCGCCCGCTCCAAAGCCGTGCGGCCAATCATGACAGGCTCGGGGTAACACTCTTCGAGATACTCGTGATGGTCAGCGACTCGTTGATATAGGAGCCATCGTCGAGCTCGAGCACCGGCACCGCCCCGAAAGAATTGCGGGCGAGGAACGCCGGACTGTTTTGCTCTCCGCTTCGAAGGTCGACTTTGACCTGCGGCAGGTCTATCACGGCGCCGCCCGCTTGCTTCTCGGCAAGATACAGTCGCACCCGGTTTGGGTTGGGTGCGTGCGGGTGAATATAGAGCTTCATCGCCGGTCGGCGCCGACTGAACTTCGCACTTCGCGGATTCTCAAGCGGCGGCCTTCACGGCAGCAGCCATCGGTTGCCGATAGTTATCATAAATATTCCGCACCCAGCCGAAATAGGGGCGCCCCTTGTGTTGATTGCGCGCCGCAAACACGGCTTCGGGGAATAGCGCTTCCGCTTCTTTGTCGGTAGGCAGACACATGGGCGACAGTAGCGCGGTTAGATCCGCCCGTGAGAAACGATCGCCAACGAGGAAGCGGCGGTCCTTCAAGACATCGTCGAGTTTATCGAGCGCGGCCCCGAGGCGCCTTTGCGCATCTTTCGCCGTTTCCGCGTTGATATTGTACATCTGCATCATCGCGTCGCGAACCTTGGGGAAAATGACCGCGTACAGCGGCGTCCCGTACCAGGGCGCGTCAGTCGTGAATAATTTAATCGAGCGACTGCGATCGGGAAGCGTGTGGTAGTAAAGCCAGAGCCGCAGGGTGACGCCGATTTCCTCGTCGAAATATTTTTCCCAGTCAAGCGCTTCCTTCGCTTTTCGCGGATCGCGCGGCGTCAACAAGGGATCGGGATGCGTTCTATCGAGATAAGTGATGATCGCGGCCGAATCCTGCACGGCCGTTTTTCCATCGACCAACACCGGCATGCAGGTTTTGGGCGCGAGCTTGCTAATCGGTTTAAGGTGTAGACCGGGCAAGAGATTGATCGCGGTGTACGGAATGCCCTTGAAATCGAGCGCCCACCGCACTTTTTCGCAATAGTGTGAGAATGCAAATTGATAGAGCTTGATCATGGTTGTCTCCGTTTATACAGCATAGGATGGGCACGGCTTCTGCGCCCATCGTTCTCGATCGAGGAAGGGCTGAGCCGCGCAGCCCATCCAATGAAGCCTTACTTCTGCTGAATGACACCGATCTGGGTCAGGAGCGCCATCTGGTCGAAATAATGCGTACCCGATGTGATCTTGCCATCCTTCCATTCCTAGAACGCGGCAAGCGGAACAGCGAACGATTTGCCGGTCGGTTTGGCGCCCGCAAGCAGGCCGGGCGGGGAAGGGCTGTGTCCATGTGCCCTTGATCACGGCCTGCTCGGCGATCGCGTGATCGTTGACCGGATTTACGCTGACGAGATCGACCTTGAAATCGGGAATCGCGGTAAACAGACCGCCGAGCCAGCCCGCCAGCACGGGCCCTGACGCGGGTTGCCCAATCGCCGGGGTGTTCAAGG
>JACMKV010000186.1 GCA_014379915.1 Burkholderiales bacterium | reverse complement strand
GGCCAGCGAGCGGATGCAAAACCTTGGGCAGGGCGGAGCGCATGCGAACGCCCTTGCCGGCAGCGAGTATGAGAACATCGAGTCGCATAAGATCGCGGATTATCGCACGAGATAACGGTTAAGCGGTTCCGCGCCCCGGCCATCACAGGGAGCAGCACAGCTTTGCCGCCGCTTTGGTCGAACGAAAGGGCGCCCATGGAAACACCGGCAAACCGAGGTCAATCGTCGTTGTATCCAGAGCGTAGACCGTCTCCTTCAAATCGACGGCAAACCCTTGTCGGTTTTGCGCGTGATCGAAGGTAAGGAAAGACTCCAACCGAAGTAATAGGCCGGAACTGGGACGGCGAATGGGTCAGCGCGCAACTGAAGTACCTGAAAAAGCTTACACGCAGATGGGCAGCAACAGCACCGGCAGCGTTTCCCAGATTACGGCGAGCAGCGCGAGCGCGGCGAATGCGGCAGTCGCCCACGGTATGAAACTACTCGCGTCATCCCGGTTGTGCTTGTTGGCGCGAATTGCCTGGATGATCATCGCCAGCAGGGCAGCGGCAGCCAACAGCGTCGTCGCAAATACGACCCACGGCACTGCAGCGACCCAGTCCGGATTGAAGGCCTGGCGCGCGCATGCGATCGCGGCGAACACGTAGATCGCAAGAAAGTGCACGCCCCAGATCAGCGGGCCCGAGAACATGCGCAGCGCGGTGCGCGTGAAGTGCGATAAAGCCATCGGATCACCCCAGCAGCCGCGGAAAGCCGTGCACGAGCGCGAGCGCGACCAGCGCCTGCGCGACCCCGTAATGCCAGAGCAGCATGGTGTTATCGAAAGTTGCCCGCCGCTTCGAATTGAGGAGGCCGCGGAACGAGCGCGCGACGGTATAAAGCGCCATCAGCGTCAGTACAAAAGCATAAAAACCCTGGAACGCGACCATGGTGTAAACGACCGCCGCATACCCCGAGTCGGTCGGCCGCAATTCCGCCTGAAGTTGCCCATACAACTCGAAACCGAATGCGGCCCCGATCAGCGGAACCGCGAGCAGCAACGAAACGCGCAACGGCCAAGCGGCGGATTTCTCCAGCGACCGGCTTGCATAAGCAATCAGCGCGCTGCTCACCGCGAGCAATCCGGCGGCGAGCAGCGGATACGGCGGCGCCGGTAGCCGGTCGGCCGCAGGCCAGCCTTCGGGCGCTACGGTCCATAAAAACAGATACGAGAAAATCAGCGACGAAAAGATCGCCGCTGCGACCACAATCAATACGACCATCGCCCACCAAGAGTGCGAGGATGTGCCGGTATCGTAGACCGGCACGGTGATGCCGCCGCCGATTTCGACCGGTTCATGGCTCGGGCCGGGATCGGTCGCCCACAGCCATTTGATCATCAGCGCGATCGCCAGCACGCCGCAGATCATCGCCGGCATGACGAATTTCCCGGTCAGCAACAGGAAGAACGCCGCGGTGAAAACCGCCGACAACAGCGGCGACCAGCCCGGCCCCGGCAATTGCAGCAGATGCTGCGGCTGGGCATCGATCGGGCTCGTGATCAGCGTTTCGCGCCGGCCAGTCGGCGCACCGGGCAGGTAATAGCGGCCGGCTTCGACGTCATCCGCCAAGTGGGCTTGATCCCACAGCGGTTCGCGGCTGGTGACGATCGGAATGCTGCGCACCGAGTAGTGGCCGCTGGGCAGCCATTCGAGCGTGCCGGCATTCCAGATATTGCCGGCGTTGTCGTCGGTCGAAAACCGGAAGTTGCGCGCAAGGTCGATCAGCAGCACGATGACGCCAGCTGCGATGGCGAACGCGCCTATCGTCGAAACCATGTTCAGAGAGTCCCAGCCGAGCCCCGCCGGATACGTGTAAACGCGCCGCGGCATGCCGAGCAGGCCGGTTGCGTGCATCGGGAAAAATGTAACGTTGAAGCCGGTGAAAATCAGGCCGAACACCCAAATCCCCAGGCGTTTCGACAGCGGCTTTTTGCTGATCATCGGCATCCAGTAATAGAACGCGGCGAACAGCGGAAACACCATGCCGCCGAACAGCACGTAGTGAAAATGCGCGACGACGAAATAGGTGTCGTGCACCTGCCAATCGAACGGCACGACCGCGACCATTACGCCGGTCAGGCCGCCGAGCACGAAGATGAACAAAAAGCCGAGCACGTAGAGCGACGGTACCGTGAGCCTGAGTTTTCCCTTGGCTATCGTCGCAATCCACGCGAACACCTGGATGCCGCTTGGGATCGCGACCG
>JACMKV010000185.1 GCA_014379915.1 Burkholderiales bacterium | reverse complement strand
GCGCCCGCGCTCGTTTTCGACACGCAGGACGCCGTCGTCGCCGCGTTCCAGGCGGGAAAGCTCGAGCGCGATTTCGTCGCCATCGTGCGCTTCCAGGGGCCGCGCGCGAACGGCATGCCGGAATTGCACAAGCTCACCCCCGAACTCGGCGTGTTGCAAAAGCGCGGCTTCAAAGTCGCCTTGGTTACGGACGGCAGAATGTCGGGCGCGTCGGGTAAAGTGCCCGCGGCCATTCACGTCACGCCCGAATGTGCGATGGGCGGGCCGTTGGCAAAGGTACGCGACGGCGACATGATTCTGCTCGACAGCGAGCGCGGCATCCTGGAAGCGCGTGTCCCGCTCGACGAATGGAACCGGCGCGAACTTGCGGCCATCGATTTGACCGGCAACGAGAAAGGCTACGGCCGCGAGCTGTTCGGCGTGTTCCGCAGCGTTGCGACGACAGCTGAGCAAGGCGCGATGAGCTTTATGGCAACCAGTCACATAGCTTCCGATGGTGAGGCTGAGATTGCGAAAAGAGAACAGATCATGATCGAGCACACGACATGAATATTCGCGAAATTCTCGAAATCGGACCAGTGATTCCGGTGCTTGTCATCGAGCGCGAGGAAGATGCGATTCCGCTCGCGCGGGCGCTCGTCACCGGCGGCCTGCGAGTACTCGAGATTACCTTGCGCACGCCGGCTGGTTTGCCGGCTATTGCGGCGATCGCCGCGGATGTTCCGGATGCCGTTGTCGGTGTCGGCACGGTTACGCGCACGGACGAATTTCAGCGGGCAAAAGATGCTGGCGCCCGGTTTGCGGTAAGCCCCGCTTTTTCGCCAGAGCTTGCGCAGACGGCACGCGCGTGCGGAATGCCTTACTTGCCAGGTACTATGACGCCTACCGAAATCATGGCGGCGCGTAACGCGGGGTTCTCTGAGCTTAAATTTTTTCCAGCACATCGAGGCGGAGGTATTGCGGCGTTGAAATCGTTTGGCGAGCTGTTTGCCGATGTATCGTTTTGCCCGACCGGCGGCATAACCGAGAACACCTTCGGCGATTATCTGGCTCTCGATAACGTCATTTGCGTTGGCGGCTCATGGCTCGCGCCGCGCGATGCTATCGCCAACCGCGATTGGACAACGATCACTCGATTGGCGATGCGCGCAGCAAAACCGGTTAACGATTCCAGCGACTACGAAGGCAATGTAATGACCTCGTTAACTGGAGAGGAAGATCCCGGCTCGAGCACTGAACAGATCAGCCGTAGACCAAAGCGCACCCCACCTGGCTGATAACTGGTTTTGCGCTCGCCAGGTTGTACCTGCAAATACTTTCGGGTAGATTCGACCGGCCTTCCTGGTTCGACCGGCCTTCCCAAAAGCGCCCTTTGCGAATGACCTGAATATGTCGAAAGCATCGAATCAAAGCGCCGCCAGCAGCGGTAAGGCAGCGCTCGATCAGCCTTCCAATTTCATCCGCAACATCATCGATGCCGATAACGCGAGCGGCAAATACGGCGGCCGTGTCGAGACACGCTTTCCGCCCGAGCCGAATGGCTATCTGCACATCGGCCACGCCAAATCGATCTGCCTGAACTTCGGTCTTGCGCGGGACTATGGCGGCGTCTGCCACATGCGTTTCGACGACACCAATCCGACCAGGGAAGAACAGGAGTACGTCGATTCGATTCTCGACGCGGTCAAGTGGATGGGCTTCAATTGGGGGCCGCATCTTTCCTATGCGTCGAACTACTTCGGCAAACTTTACGAATTCGCCGAATACATGATCGAGCAGGGCCACGCGTATGTGGACAGCCTCTCAGCTGACGAGATGCGAGAATTCCGCGGTACCTTGACCGAGGCCGGCAAGAACAGTCTTTATCGCGATCGGCCGATTGCTGAAAGCCTCGATCTTTTCCGCCGCATGAAAAACGGCGAGTTTTCGAATGGTGCGCATGTGTTACGCGCGAAGATCGACATGGCCTCGCCGAACATCAATCTGCGCGACCCCGTCATGTACCGTATTCGCCATGCGGAGCACCACCGCACCGGCAACCAGTGGTGTATCTATCCGAGTTACGACTGGACGCATGGCGCCAACGACGCACTCGAAAACATCACGCATTCGATCTGCACGCTCGAGTTCGAAGATCATCGGCCGCTCTACGATTGGTTTAACCAGCGGCTTGCCGACGGCGGCAAGCTCAGGCGCCCGCTACCGCAGCAGATCGAATTCGCGCGGCTCAATCTGACTTACGTCGTACTCTCGAAACGCAAGCTGATCCAGCTCGTCGAAGAAGGCCATGTCGACGGCTGGGACGATCCGCGCATGCCGACGCTTGTCGGCGCGCGACGCCGCGGCTACGTGCCTGAAGGTTTCCGCCTGTTCGCCGAGCGCATCGGCGTGTCCAAAGCCGATTCGTGGATCGATTATTCGATCCTCGAAGACTGCATGCGCGAAGACCTGAACGAGCGCTGCGAGCGCCGCATCGCCGTACTGAATCCGCTCAAGCTCATCATCGACAATTATCCCGACGGACAGAGCGAGGATTGCGACGCGCCCAACCATCCGCAGAAGCCCGAGCTTGGGAAACGCGCGATGCCGTTTTCGAAAGAGCTCTGGATCGAGCGCGACGATTTCATGGAAACGCCGGTCAAGGGTTTCTTTCGCCTATCCCCCGGAAACGAAGTGCGGCTGCGCTACGGCTATCTGATCAAGTGCGTCGGCGTGGAAAAAGACGCAAGTGGCGAAGTGAAGGCTGTGCATTGCACCTACGATCCGGAAACCAAAAGCGGCACGCCGGGTGCTGAGGTGACGCGCAAGGTTAAAGGCAACATCCATTGGGTTTCGGCCGCGCATGCTTGCCAGGCGGAAGTGCGGCTCTACGATCGCCTATTTTCGGTGCAGCATCCCGGTTCAGGCGAGCGCGACTACGTGCTCGACATCAACGCAAACTCGAAACAGATCATCACTCCGTATCTCGAACCTGCTCTGAAAGAAGCCAAGCCTGAGCAGCGTTTCCAGTTCGAACGACACGGTTATTTTGTAGCGGATCGCGTCGAGTCGAAACCGGGTCAACCCATATTCAATCGGACCGTGACGTTGCGTGATTCATGGGGTAAAGACGGCAAGCCTTGAGCAGGATGCGCCCAGTCCAAGCGCTTCCAAGTGGCTTGATCCTCAAACCAAGACCAGTTCGGCATCGGGGCCGACCCTCCCGCTCGGCCCGCGCTCGCGGGAAGCATCCAAACTGTCTAAAATCGGCCCCCTCGGCGGGCGGAGGTCGATACGGAACGAATCTTATGCGGACCGACGAGGTAGCGCGATCACGCTTCGACGCAACGTCTGCCAAGAAGTTTGAAAATGGCGGATTAGCTTATGAGGGAGAGGAAAGCCCAATTTTGTGGTACAGCAGTTCTGGGCGAGGATAATTCGTGTCGAACGGTCGGCCGTGATGAGGAGGTAATTCGAGAGTACATCCGGAACCAGGAGCAAGGAGGCGATTGGACCAGATGCCGGGGGATAATTACTCCATATGACCAAGCGTAATAGTCCGGCTAGTGCTAGCCGGACTATGTACGTCAATAGGCCCTGACGATGACCTACTTTCGCATGGGTAATCCATACTATCATCGGCGCAGAGTCGT
>JACMKV010000184.1 GCA_014379915.1 Burkholderiales bacterium | reverse complement strand
CGAGTAAATATTACGATGCGAAGGCCAGCAGAGAGAATCCGCGCTGGCTTAATATCGACGTCAAGCTGACCAGGAAAACGCGCTTGCTCAGCCTCAAGGAGTTGCGCGACCATCCCGAACTCGCCGGGATGCGCATTTTGAGGAAAGGTAACCGCCTGTCGGTAACACCGGTTGATCCTCGCGAGTGGCACTTTATTATCAAGCTGCTTGGCGCCGCCTGACTCTCAAATCTCAGCTGTCCGAACGCTGCACAAGCCAACGTCATAACCCCGCCTCGTGCACTGGTGGCTGATTTATCTGCTGCTCGGCAGCTTTGCCGGATTCTTCGCCGGCCTGCTCGGCGTCGGCGGGGGGCTGACTGTGGTGCCGGTGTTGCTGATGATTTTCGCCGCGCAGAATCTGCCTGAGCCGCACCTGATGCAACTGGCGCTTGGCACAGCGATGGCAAGCATTATTTTCACATCGATTTCAAGCTTCCGCGCCCATCACCTGCATGCCGCTGTCGACTGGCAAGTCGTGCGTCGAATCGCACCGGGCATCGTCATCGGCACGCTGGCCGGCACCGCGCTGGCCGGGGAACTGCATAGCCGCGCGTTGGCAATTTTTTTTGCGCTGTTCGCCTATGCTGCCGCAACGCAGCTGCTGCTGAACGTTCGCCCGAAACCTACGCGCGAATTACCCGGCAGGGCTGGTATGACGGCTATAGGCGGCGTGATCGGCGGCGTTTGCAGCCTGGTCGCGGCAGGCGGCGGGCTGCTCACGGTGCCGTTTCTAGCTTTTTGCAACGTGCCGCTGCATCGTGCGATCGGCACTGCTGCCGCGGTCGGCTTTCCGATTGCCATGGCCGGCACGTTCGGCTATATCGTGAATGGCAGCGGCAAGCCAGGACTGCCTGCACACACGCTGGGATTTGTCTACTTGCCGGCGCTGTTCTGGCTCGTCATGGCAAGCATGCTGACGGCACCGCTCGGCGCCAGGATCGCGCATCGCATGAAAGTCGGAAACTTGCGCCGAGTTTTCGCAGCCTTGCTGTATGTGCTGGCAACCAAAATGCTCGCCACCGTTCTATAGTCCCCCATCGAGCAGCTTACGGTTCGACCGACGGCTCCGCATGAGCCGCCCGCGTCAGGCGATCGCGTATCGCAGCCCATTCCGGTTGGTCAGGCGGCGCTTCGACAAGGATTACGTCGCAGCCGGAATCGTCCAGACAGCGCAGATTGGCGTAAAGCTCGCGCGCGAATTCGATAGCGACAACCGGCGCCGCGATCGAGTAAGTAGCCGCCGGCACGGCGACGCTGGCAAGGACAGCGACCCGCTTTCCCGTTGCTCGAAGCCTTGCGGCAGCAGCAGGCAAGTGTTCGATCGATACCAGGCGCAATTGTGTGCGTGGCGCGTAGTGCCCCGCCAGCATTCCTGGCGCGCGCGGTGATTGCAGTTGGGCTTGCGCCAGCGGAGCGGCCAAAACCTCGGCAAGATCGGCTGCCGTAATGCGCCCCGGACGCAACATTGCCGGCCGCGCCCCCGAAACATCGACGATCGTCGACTCGATGCCGATGTCACAGTCGCCACCGTCGAGAACAAGATCGACATCGGCCCCCAGCTCGGCGCGGACATGTTTGGCCGTCGTCGGGCTGATGCGGCCGAAGCGATTCGCCGACGGCGCGGCGATGCCGCCGCCAAACGCGCGTAACAACGCTCGCGCGATCGGGTGCGCCGGAATCCGCAGACCTACCGTATCCTGCGCCCCAGTCACGGCGTCGCTGACGCCGGCTGCACGGCGCATGATCAGAGTCAGCGGGCCGGGCCAGAAGCGTTCGGCGAGCAGCCGCGCTGTGGGCGATATCGGATCGGCCCACTGTTCGACTTGCGCCATGTCGGCAAGGTGCACGATGAGCGGATGATGATGCGGCCGGCCCTTCACGCTAAAAATTTTCCGGACTGCGGTTGGATTGGTTGCGTCGGCGCCGAGGCCGTAGACCGTCTCGGTTGGAAAAGCAACCAGGCCGCCGCGATTCAACACCGCGACGGCCCGGTCAATTTGTGCTGCGGAAACTTCAGTTTGCGGCAATGAGGGCACGCCTTGCGACGTGCTGATCGGTTCGAAAATCGCGCCGAAGCGCCGCGCGAGATTTATTTCTCCAGCGTTTTTTTCAGGTTTTCCAAACCGCTTTTGTAGATGCCGGTGATCGCCTTGATCGCGGCTTCGTCGTTCAGCTCGGGCGGCGGATCATTGTTGGGGAAACCGCGGTAGAATGCGCCGCGCCATTCAACCTGCGAACCCCCATCGGCCGGCTTGACGCTGAGCGTGGACTGATAGTTCGAGACCGGCAGCGTGCCTTCCTTGTAACGATATTTCAACGTCATCTGCTCGTCGTTGATGCTTTCCAGCTCCTCGACCGCCTTGCCGCCGCCCTTGATGGTCAGCGTCCGAACCGAGCCGGCTTTGCTGCCATCGGTCGCCGCGCTTTTCTCGACCGCCGGATGCCAGCTTTGCAAGCCGTTAAAATCCTTGAGCTTGGCCCAAACCGCGGCCGGCGGCGCCTTGATCGTAACTTGCTCGGTCACTTTCTGTCGGGACGGGCCGTGCGCGATCGCGAGCGACGACGCGGTGGCCAGTATCAAAATTGCAAGAGCTGAGCGCATAGAACCTCCTATTGGTTGATCGCAAGGTTATAACGATTTTAAGGCGAGGTTCGCTGACACCGACTGCGCGCAAGGCGGGCCGTTGAATTCAGCAGCGCCGTTCGATCACGGCGCGCCGATGAACTGACCGAAGCCGCGGCTGTTTTTCCCGGTCGCAATCGTCGTCAGGATTTTATGATTGTCGGTATCCATCACGCTGACATTGTCGTCCATCCAGTTGACGACATAAGCGCGCTTGCCATGAATGGCGATGCCCTCGGGGTAACCGCCTGCCGGCACGGTCTCGATCAGCTTGTTGCTTTGCGTGTCGATGATTGAAACGCTGTCGCCGTGCTGATTGGTAACAAAAAGCTTATCGCCCGCCGGCGTCAGCGCCGCGCAATACGGCGTGTTGCCGACCGCAACCGTCGCGATACGCTTGTTCTGCTTCAAATCGACCACCGAGACATCGTTGCTTTGCACATTGACGATGTAAGCGCGCCCGGCCTTGTCGTCGAGCGCGATCGCAAAAGGATGGTCGCCTACGGTTATCGTAGCCAATGTCTGATAGCTGGCGGTGTCGATCACCTGAATGTTGTTGCTGTCGCGATTCGCGACATAAATGCGCTTGCCATCGGTGCTGGCCGCGATTCCTGCCGGCGCTTTGCCGACGCGAACGCTGGCGAGAATCTGGTGCTTGCCGCCGTCGATAACTACGACGCGGCTGTTGAACCAATCTGCAACGTATATTTTGCCGCCATCCGGCGCCACGGCAATGCCGACCGGGCCGCCGCCGACCGGCAGGCGTGCCATGGTTTTGTTGCTGGTCATGTCGATGACCGACACGTCTTTGCTGTCGGGGTTGGTGACATACGCGCGCCTGGTCAGGGAATGGACGGCGATACCGGCGGGTGATCTACCGACCGGCACGGTTGCCACGACGCGTTCGACGGCGAGATCGATGACGCTGACGTTGTTGCTGCCTTGATTCGTGATATAGGCAAAGGGCGCGGCTTGCGCGACCGTGGCGAACGAGAACAGCAGCGGCGGCAGCAGCCGCCAAAGAAGCGTCGACAGGGGGCGAAGAAATTTCCTCCCCCTTGACGGAGGAGGACCAAGCCTGCCCACGAGTGCCTTAATCGGGGGGTGGGGGTGAGAGCGTGATCGTGATGGCTGCGCCCACCCCCAGCCCGGCCTTCCCCTCCCCGCCTGCACGGGGAAACGCTGGGGGAAGGAGATGTCCCTTTCGCTTCTTGCTATCGTCTTCAAAATTGTGATCCGAAAGGGTGGGCCTACAGCACTTGCCCGGTCAAAAGGCGCAATGCTTCACGGTACTTGTCGCCGGTTTTTTTTGCAACCGCGACAGGCAACTCAGGCGCGGGAGGCTTCTTGTTCCAGCCTTGCGTCTCAAGCCAATCGCGCACGAACTGCTTGTCGAAGCTCGGCGGATTTGCGCCGGGCCGATATTGATCGGCCGGCCAGAAGCGCGATGAGTCGGGCGTCAACGCTTCGTCGATCAGATACAGCTTGCCGCCATCATCGAGCCCAAACTCGAACTTGGTATCGGCAATGATGATGCCTTTTTCCGCTGCGAAGTCGGCAGCCTGCGTGTACAGCGCAAGCGCTGCGCTGCTGACTTCGTGCGCGCGCTCGCTGCCGAGCAGCTTTTCGGCCTCGGCAAGCGAGATGTTTTCGTCGTGCGCGCCCATCGGCGCCTTGGTCGACGGCGTGAAAATAGGCTTCGGCAGCTTGCTTGCTTCCCTGAGGCCGGTCGGCAACTCGATTCCGCAAATCGTGCCGGTTTTTTGATAATCCTTCCAGCCCGAGCCGGCGACATAACCGCGCACGATCGCCTCGATCGGCAGCGGCTTCAATCGTCGCACGACGAATGCGCGGCCGGCGACCTGATCGCGTTCGTTTTGCGCAACGATGCTTTCCGGCGCTATGCCGGTCAGGTGATTCGGTATTACATAGCCTAGCTTGTCGAACCAGAAATTCGACAGCGCGGTCAGCACGCGCCCCTTGTCCGGCACGGGAGTCGGCAGAATCACATCGAACGCCGACAAGCGATCGGTCTGGATCACGAGCAGCTTGTCATCGCCGACGGCGTAGAGATCGCGAACTTT
>JACMKV010000183.1 GCA_014379915.1 Burkholderiales bacterium | reverse complement strand
TCGCGGTCGCGGCAACCGGGACTGACAACGTCGACCTCGAGTACTGCAGAAAGAACGGCATCGCAGTCGCCAACATTCGGAACTACGCGGTGCATACCGTACCCGAGCACGCGTTTTCGATGATTCTCGCGTTACGCCGCAGTTTGCTTGCGTATCAGCAGGACGTACAGAAAGGTTTATGGCAGCAGTCCGACCAGTTCTGTTTTTTTACCCACCCGATCGGCGATCTATTTGGCAGCACCATTGGCATTTTGGGTGAAGGCGAACTCGGTCAGGGCACAGCCAGGATCGCGCGCGGTTTCGGCATGAAGGTGCTGTTTGCCGACCACGAACCGCCGAAGGCGCCGGATGTCGAGTTCACGCCGCTCGACGAAGTACTGGCGCGAAGCGATGTGATTTCCCTGCACATGCCGCTGCTGCCGTCGACGCGAAATCTGATCGGCGAGGCGCAGTTTCGCAAAATGAAACGCAACGCGATCCTGATCAATACCGCGCGCGGTGGTTTGGTCGATGAATTGGCGCTGGTCAAGGCGCTGCAAGAAGGTCTGATCGCCGGCGCAGGCTTTGACGTCCTGACCAAGGAACCGCCGAAGGAAGGCAATCCGCTGCTCGATCTGCGCCAACCCAATTTTATCCTGACGCCGCACGTGGCATGGGCATCGGATGGCGCCATGCAGTTTCTGGCCGACCAGTTGATCGACAATGTTGAAGCGTGGGTTAACGGTAAACCGCAGCACCTGATGTAGCCGCTATGCAGGAAAAAAAGCGGCAGGAAATGACAAAAAACGTGTCGTTCCTTGCCGCCTTTTTATTCCGTCCCACCAGTCTTCTGACTGGCGTATAGCCAGGGTTTTACCCGGTAGCGCCGCCCCCGGTTGCGATGCAGTTGATCGATAGCAGCAGCGCGGCCTGGTAATCGGCTTTCTTTTTTTCATCCGTTTCCGCGCGAAACCGGCGCAGCAATTCGACTTGCTCGTAATTGACCTGATTCATCGTCTTCAGGCGGCGAGCCAATCGGTGCCGGAATAACGGGAAGCGCTCGCCGATCTCCGCGGCGCCATTGATCAGCAAGATCTGTTCGACGGTCAGCGCACATTCGCGCTCGATCATGCCGAAAATCTCGTCGCGCACCTTGGTGTCTTCAACCAGCTTTGCATATTCGCGCACAATCGCGAGATCGACCTGCAGCAGCTGCTTTTCGACTTCGTCGATAACCAGGCGGAACAAGCGCGATGCTTCGAACATCCGCCGCAACAGCGCGAGCCCACGCTCGCCGCGCACCGCCAGGAAAGCCTGAATGCCGCTGCCGACGCCATACCAGCCCGGAATCAGATGACGATTTTGCGCCCACGCAAAAACCCACGGGATCGCGCGCAAATCGGACAAACTTTTGGCGCCAAAACGGCGCGCTGGACGCGAACCGATGTTGAGCAGGCCGATTTCCTCTAGCGGGCTCGCCGCCTGGAAATAGGTGAGAAGATCGGGATGTTGCGTAAGCTTACGGTAAGCGGCTTGCGCCGTACCGGAAAGGGCTTCCATCGCTTCGTCAAACTCGGCAGTAGGCGCCAGCTCCTGCTCGCGCTCGGATTTCAGCGTATGTTCGACGATGCTGGCTGCCAGCAGCTCGATCTGATAGGCCGCCGTACCACGGTTTGCGTATTTGAACGAGACGACTTCGCCTTGCTCAGTGACGCGGAAGCGGCCATGAACCGAACCTGCCGGCTGAGCGGCAATCGCGCGTCCGGTAGGCGCGCCGCCACGGCCTACGGATCCGCCGCGGCCGTGGAAAAATGAAATCGGCACCCCGATGTCGGAGCCGAGACGCGTCAACCTGATCTGCGCTTTGGCTAATTCCCAATTGGACGTCAG
>JACMKV010000182.1 GCA_014379915.1 Burkholderiales bacterium | reverse complement strand
TTGACTGCGGCGCGTAAAGCCCGGCCGACCGCAATGCTGCCGCCGGTGTCGATGACGGCGACACATTTCTTGCCGACGATAAAACCGATGTTCGATATCGAGCCGAGATTCTGCCGCGAGATATCCTCGTTCACGCCGTAGCTGACATAAGCGCCTTCGGCGATCTCGGTTACCTTGAGCGGTGGCGGCTGCGCCGCCGGTCGTGTAGTTGCGGAGGCGGCTGCGATTGCAGTTGCCAGCAGCGTGGAGATCGCGAGCGTTTGCAGCAATTGCGGTAACATTGCGGCCTAAATGGTGAGGTCGGCCGTGGCGGGCGACGGGCAAAGCCGCTCGACTATATGCCACCGCCAGCATCGCGGCAAGCCGATTCTAGCCATGACTGACGCCCGCGATCCAAGCATTACAAACAACGGCAGGAATACGATTTGAAACCCCAACAGCCCTTTCCAATTACCCGCAATCCGGAGCGTGCCTTGCATCGCATCATTATTGTCGGCGGCGGCGCCGGCGGCCTCGAACTTGCGACGCGTCTCGGCGACACGCTCGGCAAGCGCGGCAAAGCCGAGATCACACTGGTCGACGGCGCGCGCACGCATTTATGGAAGCCGCTGCTGCATCAAGTCGCGGCGGGCAGCCTCGGCCTCGACCAGCACCGGCTCGATTATGTGTCGCAGGCGCGCTGGCATCATTTCCGGTTTCGCCTCGGGCGCATGGAAGGGCTTAATCGCGGGCGCCGCGAACTCAGCGTCGCGCCGACCCTCGATGAGGAAAGCAACGAGCTGGTTCCGCGCCGCGCGTTTTCCTACGATACGCTGATCATCGCGGTCGGCAGCCGCAGCAACGATTTCGGCACGCCGGGCGTCGCCGAACGCGCAATCGCACTCGATTCGCCGGAAGACGCCAGTTGCTTCCACCGCCGCCTGCTGAACGCCGGCATCCGCGCCCAGGCGCAAAACGCGCCTCTGCGGCCTGGGCAATTGCAGGTCGTCGTCATCGGCGCCGGCGCGACCGGCGTCGAACTCGCGGCGGAGTTGCGCAACACGGCGCGCAAAATGGTCGCCTACGGGCTTGACCGCATTGATCCCGACACCGACATCAAGCTCAGCGTCGTCGAAGCCTCGCCGCGCATTCTACCGATGCTGCCCGAGCGCCTGTCCGAACGTGCAGCCAAGCTGCTCGACGATCTCGGCGTCGCTGTTCTCGCCGGCGAGCGCGTGACCGCGGTCGCCGAGGACGGCGTGCATTTACAAAGCGGCAAGGTGATCCCGGCAGAAATCGTGGTCTGGGCGGCCGGCATCAAGGCGCCGGATTTTCTGTCGCGGCTCGGCCTCGAAGCCAATCGCGCCAACCAGTTGCTCGTCAGGCCGACCCTTGCAAACGACGCTGGACGACAACATTTTCGCGTTCGGCGATTGCGCCGAATGCCTGTGGCTCGGCCACGAAGGCACGGTGCCGCCGCGCGCCCAGGCTGCGCATCAGCAGGCTTCGCATCTGGTCAGGCAGATGAAGCTGCACCTCGCCGGCAAACCGCTGCGCTACTGGCGCTATCGCGATTTCGGCTCGCTGGTTTCGCTCGGCGAATACAGTACAGTCGGCAATTTGATGGGTGGTCTTTCGGGCGGCAGCCTGTTTATCGAGGGCTTGTTCGCGCGCATGATGTATTTGTCGCTGTACAAGATGCACGAGCTTGCGCTGCACGGCGCGTTCAAGGTCGCGCTCGATACGCTGGCGCGTTTGATTACGCGGCGCACCGAGCCGCACGTTAAGCTGCATTGATTCCCTCCAGCGGCGCGGACCGCGGCGCTGGTATTCGAACCGAACGCTGCGACCGGCTAATGTCCGGCAATTATCTTGTCGGCGTAAACGCTCGCCGTGGTCGTACTTGGTTGCACACTCGGCGCCTGCGCGTTCAAGGAATATGCGCCGCAGCCGCTCGCGCCTGAGGACGTAGCAGCTGATTTTGCGGCGCATTCCGCAAGCTCCGGAGCTGCGCGAGTATATGCAGGCGCACGGCCTGCCGGCCTGGGAGCCGGCGGCTGGCCGCTGCAGCGCTGAAGTTTGACCGAGCGGATCTTGCTGGCTTTCTGCTACCGTCCGGAATTGCGCCAAGCCGCCGCGCGTGCCGAAATCGCGCGAGCGCAGGAACGCAGTGCGCGTCAACCGTTGAATCCAGGTTTTCGCATCGGCCCCGAATACCACAGCTTTATCGAGCGCGGCTCGCCCATGGAGCCTCGACTTCGCGTTGAGCCTCCCATTCGAAACCATAAGCAAGCGCGAACTCCGCGGCGAGCAAGCCGGCTATCTGGCGCAGGCTGCCGACCTCGATGTCGGCGCAGTCGCGTGGAAGCTGCGCAATCAGGTGCGTGCGCTTCGACATTCTGGTCGGCCGGTGCTAGTGTGGTGAGTTAGAAATTCGCAGACAAAATCTCTCGATGGTACCGAGGATGTCGTCGGCGGACTTGGTCCATCTAAACGCCTTGGGGTTGGCGTTGTGAATGTCGAGGTATTGCCGGATCGCTTGTTCCAGTTGCCGGGTCGAACGGTGCGTTCCGCGGCGAATTTGTTTCTCGGTGAGTGTCGCGAACCAACGCTCGACCTGGTTCAGCCAGGACGCCGAGGTGGCCGTGAGTGCACATGGAACCTCGGATGCCGTGCGAACCAGGCCTGGATGGAGGGTGTCTTGTGCGTGCCGTAGTTGTCCATCACCAGATTCACGTCGAACCCGGGCGGCACGTTGGCGTCGATGGTGCGCAGGAACTGCAGGAACTCGCAACTCGCGGTGGCGTCGATGCAGTTCGCCGTCTGCGCGATCGCGATTTCGGTGTCGTTGCTGGCGGCGGGCTGCTGCTCGATTACATTGCGATCAGCATCTACATCATGGTGTTCGGCGGTCTCGCGATCGCGCTCAGCGAAGTCGTCGATGATGCGATCATCGATTGCCAAGCCTTCAATTCGTAATCGCCAGCCAGCAGATCGGTGAACCTGGCCGCGCCGTCGTTCGACGTTTTCACGAAGTAGGGCGTCTCGACGACAAGCACGTAGGCGAGCATGCGGTCATGGATATTGCATCCGAGCACGACCAAACCGGGTTATCGAACACCACGGGCTTGGCCGGCAAACCCGAATAAAGCTTGAGCTCGAAAACCCCGGCTGGCGAAAAACGAATAGACGTGGTGGCGAACCGTGTCTTGTTCGGGAAGCCGATCGCGGCACCGGTTTGAACGACTGAAACCAGCGGCGTAAAACGTTTGCCGATCTGATCGATATGCGTAGGCGCGGGAGCTTGGGCCGGCGCTTTGCCTGAAGCGGGAATGGCGTAAACAACCGCGTTTTCGAGCGGCGCGCCGTTCTGATCCCTGACCGTGACAGTCAAATCCATCGCCAGCGCCGACCGCAGCGGCACCATGAAAAAAGCCGCGATGGCCGCGCTCGATAGCACGTTGGTAAGGAATCGAGCCCTGCGCGGTCGAGGGTTTACAGCATTCTTTCGCATCGTCGTCTGGTTCATCCTGCCAATGTCGTCGGTTTAAACCAGGTCGGCGTAGATTTGGGCGCCAGGCGCAAGGCCGGGAGTTTGGTCGAAAGCCAGCTTTCGATATCGGCGGGGGGCATGGGGCGGCTCAGAAAATAACCCTGTGCGGTATCGCAATTCAAGCTCTTCAGCAACTTCAGCGTTGCTTCGTCTTCGACGCCTTCGGCGACGACTTTCAGCCCGAGGTTATGACCCAGTTCGACGGTGGAGCGGACGATCGCCGCGTCTTTCTTGTCGTTGATCATGCCGAATACAAAACTCTTGTCGATTTTAAATTCGCCAACCGGCAGCTTTTTCAAGTAAGCGAGCGAAGAGTAGCCGGTGCCGAAGTCGTC
>JACMKV010000181.1 GCA_014379915.1 Burkholderiales bacterium | reverse complement strand
TCGGATAAAAACCGGTACAGAGCGGCACCCCGGCAGAATGGAATTCACGATAACTCCGCGCATCGCAGAGAACATCGAGAAAGCAAAATTATGAGAGCCCCCATTTCGTTCGTCATGCCCCTTATTTCAGCAACCTGCTAGTCGTTCACAGTCGGTCGTGAATCACGCGTGGCGCGGATATGAAGTGATGTTCAAGCCTCTTCCCGCTCGCACGTTCCGCCGGCTTGCTGCGACTGTGCTCAACCATTGCATTTCACGCTTTCCCGGTTAGGAATCATCATGCAGAAAACCTATAACGTAGCGGTACTCGGCGCGACTGGCGCAGTCGGCGAAGCGATGCTGTCGATACTCGAGGAAAGGAAATTTCCGGTCGGCGAAGTCTTTCCGTTGGCATCTGCGCGTTCCGCTGGCAGTAAGGTCAGGTTCAAAGGCCGCGACTTAACCGTTACCGATGTCGCCGATTTCGACTTCAGCCGGGTCCAGATCGGGCTTTTTTCTGCGGGCGCAAGCGTTTCGGAAAAATGGGCGCCGATCGCAGCGCAGGCGGGCTGCGTGGTGATCGACAATACTTCGCAGTTCCGTTATGACGAAGACATTCCGCTGGTCGTGCCTGAAGTCAACCCGCACGCAATCGCCGATTACACCAACCGCGGCATCATCGCCAATCCGAACTGCTCGACCATCCAGATGCTGGTGGCGTTGAAGCCGATTTACGATGCTGTCGGTATCGCGCGTATCAATGTCGCGACTTACCAGGCGGTTTCCGGCACCGGCAAGGAAGCCATCGAAGAGCTGGCGGAGCAGACCCGCGCGCTTTTTTCGCAGCGCGAAGCGGTTCCCGAGGTTTATCCGAAGCGGATTGCCTTCAACGTGCTGCCCCACATCGATGCATTCCAGGACAATGGCTACACCAAAGAAGAAATGAAAATGGTGTGGGAAACCCGAAAGATTATGGAGGACGACGCGATACTGGTTAATCCGACGACGGTACGCGTTCCGGTTTTTTACGGTCATTCCGAGGCCGTGCACATCGAGACGCTGAAAAAAATCAGCGCTGCCGACGCCACCGCACTGCTAAAAAAAGCGCCCGGGGTAGAAGTGATCGATACGCGCATGCCCGGAGGTTATCCGACAGCGTTGGATGCCGCCGGCCGCGATCCGGTGTATGTCGGCCGCATTCGCGAAGACATCTCGCATCCGCTCGGGCTGAATCTATGGGTGGTCAGCGACAATGTTCGAAAGGGGGCGGCTTTGAACAGCGTTCAGATTGCCGAGATTTTGATTGAGCGCTTTCCGAATTTCCCAAGACGGCCTAGCGCTTTGCCTGGTTGAGACGTGAGATTAGCTTGAAACCATAACTATTTGATGCTATTTTAGTTATTTTTGCAGGGAAATTCTGGAGGTGCCGTGCTAAGTACTTTATTGAGAGCCTGCCTAATGGCGGGCATTTTGCTGCTTACCATCAGCACGACGCATGCCGCCGGATTGGGCAAGCTGACGGTGGCCTCAGCGCTCGGCCAGCCTTTACGGGCTGAAATCGATCTGGTCTCGGTACAGAAAGACGAGCTCACCAGCCTCACTGCCAAGCTCGCTTCGCCCGACGCCTTCAAACAGGCAGAGCTCGAGTACACGGCCGCGCTTGCGAGTGTCAAGGTAAGCGTCGAGAAGCGGCCCAACGGTCAGCTATACATCGAGCTTACGTCGTCCCAGCCGGTCGAAGAGCCTATCCTGGACATTCTGATCGAGCTGTCGTGGGCGTCGGGGCGCCTCGTGCGCGAGTATACGGCGCTGATGGACCCGCCCGAATACAACGCGCCCGCGGTTGCGCCTGTCGCCAAGCCGGAAATCCAAGCCGATCCGAAACCGGCCGCGGCTGCAAAAACGCGGCCCGCCGCTAAAATTTCGCGCACGCCCGAAAACACAAGGGAAGCTGGGCCGGGAGACGGAAGTTATAGCGTGAAATCCGGCGACACCCTTGCCAAGATCGCGCGCTCTACCAAAGTCGAAGGCGTCAGCCTCGAGCAGATGCTGGTCGGTCTTTATCAGAACAATCGGCGAGCCTTTGCGGGCAATATGAACCGCTTGCAGAGCGGCAAGATCCTGCGAATTCCCGACCGCGAAAGGCTCGCCGCGATCGAGCCGACCCAGGCCGTCCAGGAAGTAAAAGCGCAGGCCGCGAACTGGAACGCCTATCGGCAAAAGCTCGCCGCGGCTGCGCAAGCTTCTACGCCCGCGGACGGTGCTGCACAAAGCGCAGCCGGCAGAATCAACGCGACTGTTGAAGATCAGGCTGCGGTTACTGATCCCGGTCGCGAAGTGCTGAGGCTCTCTAAAGGCGAGCAAAACATAATTGGTCAGAGCGGCGCCGGCAGTGCAGGCGCCGGGGGCGCTGACCCCATTGGTTTGCAGGAGCGTCTGCGCGGCCTTGAAGAGGAGGCGACCGCTCGCGAGAAGGCACTACGGGAGGCCAACGAACGCGTCGCGCAGCTGGAAGGAAACATCAAGTCGATGCAGCGGTTGCTGGAGATCAAGAACGAGTCGCTGGCTCAGGCACAGAATCAAGCAAGCGTAACAAAGCCACCTGAGCATGCGGCCGATTCTTCGACGCCGGTCACCCCGCCCGTCGCGGCCGACGCGAACGCATCGGCGGGAGCTGCGGTGCCGCCTATCCCTGAAGCCAATCCGGCGCAGCCAAAAACCGGGCAACCGGAAGGTCAGGCAGCTGCACCGGCCAATGTCGCGGAGAATCCGGCGCCCGCGCCGGCCGCCACCCTTCCCGCGGACGAGCCAAGTCTCATCGCTCGCGTTCTGGCTGAGCCTTTGTACCTTGCGGTCGGCGCGCTGTTGCTTGCACTGATCGCGTTTGCGGTCTTGCGCCGCAGACGCAGCCAGCCCGAATTCGAAAACAGCATCATGACTGGCGGCGATCTGATCGGGAATACCGTGTTCGGCGATACCTCGGGCGGGGTTGTCGATACCAGCGACAGCTCGCTGATCACGGACTTCAGCAAAGTCGGCCTTGAACATATCTCGACCGATGAAGTCGATCCGCTCGCCGAAGCGGAGGTCTACATCGCTTACGGCCGTGATGCGCAGGCCGAGGAAATTCTCAAGGAAGCGGCCAACCGCAATCCGCAGCGTTACGAAATTCACCTGAAGCTGCTCGAAATCTACGCAATGCGGCAAAGCCTGGGCGCATTCGAAACGCTGGCTGGCGAGCTGTATGCAGCTACCGAGGGCCAAGGAGAGGTCTGGAACAAGGCAGCCGAGCTCGGCCGCTCGCTCGACCCGGACAACCCGCTTTACGCGAGCGCACAGCCTGGGGAGGCGAACCCGTCCCCGGACGAGGAAACGCAGGATGCGGTTCAGGGTGAATCGATCGATCAGGCCACCAGAAGCGAATTCGACTTCAACTCGGCTCCTTTATCGCGGCGCGACGATGCCGGGATGAATTTCGACACCGCGTTCGACGAGGATCGCAAGGCGGAGGCCGTCGTCGCGGCCCGCAACAACGAGCCAACGGCAATCGATTTTGAAGTCACGCCGATCGAGGAAACGGAAAAACCGATCGAGGCAGCAGCAGCGCCGGATACCATGATCGATTTCGATTTCGATCTGGGTGCGCCTGAGACGCGCGCCAACACGGAAGATGATGCGATTACTTTAAGAGCCGTCGAGGAAGAAGATCCCGTTCAGATATCAGCGCATGAAGAACAGCCGGTTCAGGTCGCAGCATATGAAGAGGAACACAAAGCTGCTTCTGACTCGCAAGCGAGCGAGACGGCAACCTGGGCGCCGGTTTTCGACCTCGATGTCCCGCAGCAAGAGACTGAAGATAAACAGGCGGTAATCGAACTCGATGAACGGGATCGCAAAGATATTCCGAATGTAGCCGTGCACGCCGATCTTTCGACCATTGATCTGAATTTCGACTCGTCCACGACAGTGCAGGAGAAGGCGGAGGCACCCGTGGCGCGCAACGATCAGTGGTACGACGTTCAAACGAAGTTCGATCTCGCCAAAGCGTACCAGGAGATGGGCGACAAGGAAGGCGCGCGGGAAATTCTGCAGGAGGTAGTGCAGGAGGGAGACGCCGAGCAGCAGGCGAATTCAAAAGCGCTGCTCGCCAGCCTCGGCTAAAGCGCAACCCGCGGCGTTTGAAATAGCCGCGGGCGTTTTGCCTTGGGAAAGATGCAAAGGCGGGCTCGGGTCCTAAAGCTGATTTCGCTGGCTTAGCTTGCTCGAAAGTTTTTTGGCCGGCTCGTTCTTAGTCTTGCTGTATTCCGCCGATATCTGTTTGTCTGCGTACCTCCACTGCTCGTGAGAATTGCGGCCGGCGTCGAATACGATGGCAGCGGCTTCTGCGGATGGCAAACCCAGCCATGCCGATGCGGCGTGCAGGATGCGGTTGAATCGGCTTTAAGTCGGATTGCCGGTCAGCAAGTCGCCGCAATATGCGCTGGCCGCACCGATTCCGGCGTGCACGCGCTGGCGCAGGTAATCCATTTCGATACCGAAGCAGAACGGCGGAACTCGGCTTGGATGCGCGGCGTTAACGCTATCCTGCCGGGATCGATTGCAGTCACTTGGGCGCAACCCGTCTCGATCGAGTTTCATGCGCGATTTCACGCGACCGAACGTAGATATCGCTACGTGTTATGCAATCGACCCTTACGCCCGGCGCTCGAACGTCACCGTGCAGGCTGGTATCATCGCCCACTCGACATCGATGCCATGCGCAGTGCGGCGCCCTTCCTCATAGGTGAACACGATTTCAGTGCCTTTCGTGCAGCCGAATGCCAGGCGCGTTCGCCGATCCGCGATCTTCGCTCCATCGAAATAGAACGTCACGGCGATTACGTCGTTTTTGAATTCTCCGCCAACGCTTTTTTACACCACATGGTTCGCAATATCGTCGCGTGCCTGGTTTATGTCGGCGCCGCAAAACATCCGCCGCAGTGGTTGCGCGAAGTCCTGACCGGGCGCGACCGCAGCGCTGCTGGGCCGACTTTCAGTGCCGCAGGGCTGTATTTGGCCGATGTAAGATATGACCCAGGCTGGGGTTTACCGGTGTTTCCGCCTCGCGGTTTTTTCGTCGACCTCGCTGTCGCCACGAAGCCACGCTAGGATTGCTTTGGAGTTGGTTGGCTAAGATGCCGTGCGCGGTAAAAATTTGCGGCATAACGAGCCGCGACGACGCGTCAGCCGCTGTGGACCTGGGCGCTCGGGCGCTCGGTTTCGTTTTTTATCGAGCCAGCCCCCGTTACATCAGCGCAACCCACGCGGCCGAGATCATCCGCGCGCTGCCGCCTTTCGTCACGTCAGTCGGATTGTTTGTGAACGCGCAGGAAGATGAGGTCAGAAGCGTGCTCGATCAAGCCGCGCTGGATCTTCTGCAATTTCATGGCGAGGAATCACCGGATTTTTGCGCAAGGTTTGGCATTCCCTACATCAAGGCAGCGCGCGTTCAGGCCGGAATGGATTTGCTACAATACGCGCTTCGCTTTTCCACTGCCAAGGCACTTTTGCTTGACGCATTTGTCAACGGCACCCACGGCGGCACCGGTGTCGCATTCGACTGGAATTTGATCCCTAGAGAATTGCCGTTGCCGATTATCGTTTCCGGCGGTTTGCACGCCGACAATGTCGGCAATGCGATTCGCACGCTCCGGCCGTGGGCAGTAGACGTCAGCAGCGGCGTCGAGGCTAAACCGGGCATCAAGGATCACGCCAAGCTCGCGGCATTCATGCAAGGAGTTCGTAATGCAGATCTATGATTTGCCCGACGCGCGCGGCCATTTCGGCCAATACGGCGGCGTTTTCGTCGCCGAAACCCTGATGCACGCCCTCGACGAACTGAGCGCGCAATATCAGCGATACCGCAACGACGCCGAATTTGTCGCCGAGTTCGAATACGAACTGCGGCACTACGTGGGCCGCCCGAGCCCGATTTATCACGCCAAGCGCTGGTCGCGCGCGCTTGGCGGCGCGCAGATTTTTCTGAAGCGCGAAGACCTGAATCATACCGGCGCCCACAAAATCAACAACACCATCGGCCAGGCGCTGCTAGCGCGGCGCATGGGCAAGCCACGAGTGATCGCCGAAACAGGCGCCGGGCAGCACGGTGTTGCGACGGCTACAGTTGCTGCGCGTTATGGTATGGAATGCGTGGTTTATATGGGCTCCGAGGACATCAGGCGGCAAGCGACCAACGTTTACCGCATGAAGTTGCTGAATGCGACCGTGGTGCCGGTGGTATCGGGTTCCAGGACCTTGAAAGACGCTTTGAACGAAGCGATGCGCGACTGGGTGACCAATATCGAAAACACTTTTTACATCATCGGCTCGGTCGCAGGCCCTCATCCCTATCCGATGATGGTGCGCGATTTCCAGTCAGTGATCGGACGTGAGTCGAAAAAGCAGATGCTCGAACTCGCCGATCGCCAGCCCGACTATCTGATCGCATGCGTTGGCGGCGGCTCGAATGCGATCGGCCTGTTCTACCCCTATTTGAACGACCACGATGTCCGTTTGGTGGGCGTCGAGGCTGGCGGGACCGGACTCGAAACGGGCAAGCACGCGGCCACGCTGTCCACCGGTACGCCCGGCGTTTTACACGGCAACCGCACCTATCTGATGCAGGACGCCAACGGCCAGATCATCGAGACGCATTCGATTTCGGCCGGGCTCGATTATCCGGGTGTCGGCCCCGAGCACTCATGGCTCAAGGACTCGAAGCGCGCCGAATACGTAGCGGTCACCGACGACGATGCGCTTGCCGCATTTCACGCTTTGTGTAAATTCGAGGGCATCATTCCCGCGCTGGAATCTGCGCACGCGCTAGCTTATGCGGCGACGCTGGCACCGCAGCTGGATAAAGACAAAATCCTGCTCGTCAACTTATCCGGCCGTGGCGACAAAGACATGAATACAGTGGCGCAGCTTTCGGGCATTACATTTTAGTGTCCTGAGTTGCGTGTCGCTACAGAAAAGATGCCGAGAAGCTCATTCTAATTTTTCCACGAACTAACAACTCAGGACACTAATGGCGCAAACGACCGCAGCAGCCAGCGCAGTGATTAAGCCGGGCGTTGACTCGAGAATCGGCAAGGCGTTTGCCAGGCTGCGTCAGCAAGAGCGCAAAGCGCTGATTCCTTTTGTCACCGCCGGCGATCCCGACCCGGAAATGACGCCACCCCTGATGCACGCGCTGGTCGATTCCGGCGCCGACATCATCGAGCTCGGCGTGCCGTTTTCGGACCCGATGGCCGACGGGCCAACCATACAGCGCGCATCCGAACGCGCACTGAAGCACGGTACCGGGCTGAAGGACGTGCTGGCCATGGTCGCTAAATTCCGCGCGACCGATGAGGTGACGCCGGTCGTGCTGATGGGTTATGCCAATCCGATCGAAGCGATGGGCGTTACCCGCTTCGCCGCACAGGCGAGAATCAGCGGCGTCGATGGCGTGCTGGTCGTCGATTATCCGCCCGAGGAATGCGCGGATTGGGTCGATACCCTTGCGGACAACGAGATCGCGCCAATTTTCCTGTTGTCGCCGACCACCACAACAGCGCGGATGCAGCGGATCGCATCATTTGCGCGCGGCTACATCTATTATGTATCGCTGAAAGGCGTGACCGGCGCCGGCCATCTCGATCTTGAATCGATTGCCGAAAAGATCCCGCAAATCCGCGAGAACATCGACCTCCCGATTGGCGTCGGCTTCGGCATACGCAACGCACAAACAGTTCAGGCCATCGCCAAGTTTGCCGATGCAGTCGTCATCGGCAGCCGGCTCGTCGAAGAACTCGAGGGTTCTCCGCGCGATCAGGCATTGGCCCGCGTGTCCGCGCTGATGCAAACTCTGCGCAGCGCCCTCGATGCGCGCTAAGCTGGGCTAACGACGGAGGCCGCCATGAGTTGGTTGCAGAAGTTGTTGCCGCCCAAAATCAACCGCAATTCCGAAAGCGTCCGCAAAGTGATGCCGGAGGGGTTGTGGAGCAAATGCGAAGCGTGCGAAGCGGTGCTCTACCGGACCGATCTTGAAAACAACCTCAGCGTTTGCCCGAAATGCAATCATCATAACCGGCTGACAGCGCGCGAGCGTCTCGATCTGCTGCTCGATAGCGAAGGGCGGCAGGAGATCGGCATGGAAGTCGTCCCGGTCGATAGCCTGAAATTCCGCGATAGTCGCCGCTATACGGAGCGGCTCGACGCTGCGCAAGCCGAAACCGGCGAAATGGATGCGCTCGTCGTAATGCAAGGCAGCGTGCTGACCATTCCGCTGGTCGTCGCGGCATTTGAATTCAGATTTCTCGGCGGCTCGATGGGTGCCGTGGTCGGCGAGCGCTTCGTGCGCGGGGTACAAGTCTGTCTCGACCAGAAGCTGCCGTTCGTCTGCTTCGCGGCGAGCGGCGGTGCGCGCATGCAGGAAGGATTGTTTTCGTTGATGCAAATGGCCAAAACCTGCGCCGCGCTGTCGCAACTGTCGGCGGCGCGCCTGCCGTTTATTTCGGTACTGACCGATCCGACCATGGGCGGAGTGTCGGCAAGCTTCGCGATGATAGGAGACGCGGTAATCGCGGAACCGAACGCGCTCATCGGGTTCGCCGGGGCCAGGGTGATCGAGCAAACCGTGCGGCAGACGCTGCCGGAGGGATTTCAACGCGCCGAATTTTTGCTCGAACACGGCGCCATCGACCTGATCGTCGATCGCCGTCAAATGCGTGAAAAGTTGGCCAACCTCCTCACCCTGATGCTGGGCATGCCGGCAATCCAGCGGCAAGACTGAATGTCGACGAATCTCGAGGCCGTGGCGCCCGTCGTCCACGTCGATCAGGGCTTGCCGCAGTCGCTACCGGACTGGCTCGCCTATCTCGAACAGATTCATCCGAAAACCATTGCGATGGGGCTGGGGCGCGTCTCGGCAGTTCGCGATGCGCTCGCGCCGCTCCTGCCGCTGGTCCTGCCTTTTCCCGCCATCACAGTGGGCGGAACCAATGGCAAGGGCTCGACCTGCGCGATGCTGGAATCGATACTGACGAGCGCGGGTTATCGGGTCGGCTGCTACACCTCGCCGCATCTGCTGCACTATAACGAGCGCGTCCGCATCGATCGCGAAAATGTCAGCGACGACGCTTTGTGTCGAGCGCTGGCCAAAGTCGAAGCGGCGCGCGGCGCAATCCCGCTGACCTATTTCGAATTCGGCACGCTGGCTGCGATGCAGCTGTTCATCGAAGCCAGGGTCGACGCTGTCATTCTCGAAGTCGGGCTGGGCGGCCGCCTGGATGCGGTCAACGTATTCGATACCGATTGCGCGGTGATCACCAGCATCGACATGGATCACATGGATTATCTCGGCGACTCGCGCGAATCGATAGCGTTCGAGAAAGCCGGCATCTTCCGCGCGAATACTCCGGCGATCTGCGCCGACACGGATCCGCCGCAAACCCTGCTGGATCATGCTATCGGCATAGGCGCGTGCTTGATCAGCGCCGGCACCGATTACAGCTTCGATGGCGACGGCGTCCAGTGGCAGTATCGAAGCAAAAAAAAGCAGCGCTTCAGCTTGCCGTATCCGGCTTTGCGCGGCGCCTGCCAGCTATCCAATGCGAGCGCGTGCCTGGCGGCCCTGGACGAACTGCGCGATCGCCTGCCGATCGGCATGCAGGATGTACGCGAAGGTTTGCTCACAGTCGATCTTGCCGCGCGCTTCCAGGTTTTGCCCGGCAGGCCCGCGGTTATTCTGGATGTCGCGCATAATCCGCAGGCGGCCCAGGCGCTGGCGACGAATCTTGGCAACATGCGGGGATACCGGAAAACGATTGCGGTGTTTGCGATGCTCAATGACAAGGATGTGGGTGGCGTGATTCGCGCAGTCTTGCCTTGCATCGATCAGTGGCTGATCGCCGATTTGCCGCAACCTCGCGGCGCGCAGGCGGAACGGCTGTCGAAGGAATTGGTCGAGACAGGCGTGACCAGCGAGATCGTTCGCTTTGCCCAGCCATCCGACGCCTACCAGCGCGCCCTCGATCTCGCTGGCGGCGATGATAGAATTATCGTGTTCGGATCGTTCTACACCGTTGCTGACGTGATGCGCTGCCGAAGCGG
>JACMKV010000180.1 GCA_014379915.1 Burkholderiales bacterium | reverse complement strand
TGGGGCGACCGCGGAAGTCTTGATCACCGCGCGGCCAAGGTTACCTGTCATCAGCTTCAACCCGCCATGGGCGCTGAACGGATCGCTGACCGGCCGCAGAATGCTCGGGTCCAGGCTGGCTTTGGGCGCCGGGCGCCAGGCAAGCTGACCGTCGTCGAGCCACGGCTCCTCGCGATAGCGTTGCAAATCGCTTCCCACCACCGTTGCCACATCTGCATGCAGCAATCCGGCATCGATCAGCTCGCCGATCAAAAATCCCATGCCGCCCGCCGCATGGAATTGATTGATATCCGCCGCGCCATTCGGATAAATCCTTGTCAGAAGCGGTATGCGGTCCGAAAGGTCGCTGAAATCGTTCCAGTTGATGCTGATGCCCGCGGCGTGAGCGATTGCGACCAGATGCATGGTGTGATTCGTCGAGCCGCCGGTCGCGAGCAAACCGACGATGGCATTGACGATGGCGCGCTCGTCGACGATGCGACCGATCGGCGCATACTCGTTGCCGCGCGGCGTGATGATTGCAACGCGCTTCGCCGCTTCGGCCGTCAGCGCATCGCGCAGCGGCGTGTCCGGATTGACGAATGCCGCGCCCGGCAGATGCAGGCCCATCACTTCCATCATCATCTGATTGCTGTTAGCGGTGCCATAAAAAGTACACGTGCCCGGCGCATGATAGGATTTCATCTCGGTTTCTAGCAGCGCTTCGCGATCGATTTTCCGTTCGGCGAAAAGCTGGCGCACGCGCGCTTTCTCGTCGTTGGCGATGCCGGTCGGCATCGGTCCGCCCGGGACGAAGATGACGGGAAGATGACCGAAGCCCAAAGCGCCGATCAATAGCCCCGGCACGATCTTGTCGCAGACGCCGAGGCACAGCGCGGCGTCGAACAGATTGTGCGACAGGGCGATGGCTGTGCTCATCGCAATCACGTCGCGCGAGAACAACGACAACTCCATCCCCGGTAGACCCTGGGTCACGCCATCGCACATGGCAGGCACACCGCCCGCGAATTGCGCGACTGCGCCGGCTTCGTTCGCAGCCGCTTTGAGGATTCCCGGAAAGCGCTCGAACGGCTGATGCGCCGATAGCACATCGTTGTACGAGGAGACGATCGCGATGTTCACCCGGGCGTTATCGCGTATTCTCGCTTTCGCTTCAGCCGGCAGAGCTGCCATGCCGTGCGCGAGATTCGTGCACGACAAAGCCTTGCGCAACGGTCCCGATTTCGCGGCTTCGTCGATACGCTGCAAGTAAGCGGAACGCGTGGCACGGCTGCGTTCGCGTATGCGTTCGGTGACAGCTGCCAATGTCGAATCAAGTTTGGGGAAACTCACGGCATGAATTGCTTGTCTGGAAGGAGGGCGCGGGCCGACAGATCGAATGACTGTTTAGTTTAGTATAGTCCGCGCGGTGAATGTTCCGATGCGATCGAGGGCCGCCGCCGTGGAAAAGCGAAGCACCTTAAAAAAATGCCTGAAAATCTATTCACCATGACGCAATCCCAAAGCTTCGACATGATCGTGTTCGGCGGCAGCGGCGATCTGGCGATGCGCAAGCTGCTGCCGGCGCTCTACTATCTGCACCGCGATCCCGATTTACCGAATGGCCGCGTCATCGCCGTCGCACGTCAAAATCTTACGCGCGAGGCTTACCTCGCCACGGTCGAAGAGCATCTGCGTAAGCATATTCCGGCCAAGGATTGGGTGGATGACGAACGAAATAAATTTTTCGAGCGCATCGACTATTGTGCGATGGACGCCAAGCAATTCGGCGATTATGAAGCGCTGTCCGGCAAGCTCGAAGGGCGCGAGGAGCGCGTGCGCGTGTTCTATCTCGCGACCATGCCGGAACTATCTAGGTCGATTTGCCCGAATCTCGATGCCGCAGGTCTGATTACCGAGCAATCGCGCGTCGTGCTCGAAAAACCCATCGGGCGCGATCTCGCCTCGGCCAACCGCATCAACGACGAAGTCGGCGCGGTGTTCGATGAGCGCCAGATTTACCGTATCGATCACTATCTGGCCAAGGAGACGGTGCAGAACCTGATCGCCATGCGCTTCGGCAATACGCTGTTCGAACCGCTGTGGCGGCGCGGCTGGATCAGTCACGTGCAGATCACCGTCGCCGAGCAAATCGGCATGAGCGGGCGCGGCAACTATTACGAAACCTCGGGCGCGCTGCGCGACATGGTCCAAAACCACCTGCTGCAGCTGCTGTGCGTTATCGCCATGGAGCCGCCGAACAGTCTGGCGCCGGACGCGATGCGCGATGAAAAGCTCAAGGTTCTGCGCGCGCTGCGCCCGCTTTCCGGACCGCAGGCGCTGGCGAAAACCGTGCGCGGTCAATATCGCCGTGGTGTGATCGATGGTGAAGCCGTGCCCGGTTACAGCGAAGAAGAAGATGTGTCGCCGGACAGCCGGGTCGAGACTTTTGTCGCGCTGAAAGCGGATCTCGATTCATGGCGCTGGGCCGGCGTCCCTTTTTATCTGCGCACGGGGAAAAGGCTGCAACAGCGTTTGTCGGAAGTCGTCATAACTTTCCGCGAGGTCCCGCATTCGATCTTCGACGCCGGTAACGCAATCGAATCGAATCGTCTCGTCATACGCCTGCAGCCTGATGAAAGCGTCAAGCTACATCTGATGGCTAAAGTGCCGGGCGACGAAATGCGCCTGAAGCCAGTCAGCCTGAATCTCGACTTCAGGGAATCGCTAAAGACGCACGGGGCCGGCGCGTATGAGCGATTGTTGATGGACGTTATTCGAGGCAAGCTCACGCTATTCATGCGTCGTGACGAGGTGACCGCGGCGTGGCAGTGGATCGAGCCTGTCCTCGATGCCTGGAAAGCTGGCGAGGATGTGCCGAAGCCGTACAGTGCGGGCACTTGGGGGCCGCCTGCCGCCAGCGCACTGATCGGACGCGACGGTTATCACTGGAACGAGGAAAGTTGAGCGGCTCTCCTGAATCCTCGGCCACAAGTCGCAGTGGCGGCAGTGCGCCCATCGTGCATCGTTTCGATGACGGCGCCACTTTGGCGTCCGTCATGGCGCAACGGGTCGCGGATCGACTGACGGGCGCGATTGCGGCGAGGGGGAGAGCAACGCTCGTCCTCTCAGGCGGCCGCACGCCGATACGGTTTTTTGAGCAATTGCGGCAGCAGTCGCTGCAGTGGGACAGGCTTATCGTCACCCTGGCCGACGAGCGCTGGATTTCGCCCGCGTCAGCCGATAGCAACGAACGTCTGGTTCGCGAACATTTGCTTATGGGCGAAGCGGGCAGGGCGCGCTTCTTTGGACTGAAAAACACGGCGCCTACGCCTTTTGAAGGGTTGCAAGATTGTTCGGACATGCTGGGGCAGCTGCCGCGGCCATTCGACGTTGTCGTGCTCGGCATGGGCGACGACGGTCATTTTGCGTCATTGTTTCCGGGCATCCCCGAGCTCGAAGCAGCGCTCGATCTGAATAGCGGCGCACGGTGCGTCGCCGTCGATCCGCCTTCAGCGCCGCATCAGCGCATGAGCCAAACGCTGGCTGCACTGCTTGATGCCGGGCAACTGATCCTGCATTTCGAGGGTGAGCGCAAATGGCGGCGATATCTGGAAGCCCTGGAGAGCGGACCTGCAAACGAATTGCCGACGCGAGCCTTGCTCGGTCAGCAACGGACGCAGGTAGAGGTCTACTGGGCGCCATAGCGGTGCTGTAATCTTAGGGCTATCGGACGTAAGGAAGCTGTTGAACCGCTGCCAGCGGTCACAAAAAAGTTCGTAGGAGGCTGTTCGGCGGGTAACCTGCTTTGGCAGCCGAATGCTGGAAGACAGGGGTCAGGGATGCTGCGGCTAGCCCGGTGATGTCTCAGTTCGAATTTCGGCTATCGGCCAGGAAGAGTCATTCGCGCGCCTGTGGAAACCCGAAGAAGCGGACGTTCGCGCGCAAGCTTGACGGGGACGGCCTGGGCTGTTGCCGGAGTTTG